>CAZVPN010000012.1:0-5773 GCA_964628135.1 uncultured Campylobacterales bacterium | reverse complement strand
CAATTGTGGTCGCTGTATCGATGTATGTAATGATAATGCTTTGGGATTTAGTATTCGCAAACTAAAAAAGCAATAAGGAGTTAATATGTTAAAAATGACAAAGATATTTGCAATGGGTCTGCTTCTGGCATCATCGATGTCTTATGCTGCAGATGCACCTAAAGTTGTTGATATCAATGCAAAAGTAGCTGATAAAGCAAGGCTAAACAAAGAGGATCTTGGCAACAAGAAGGTAGTAAGTGAAGAGATGTTGGGCTTGAGAAAAACAACTCTGTTTGATGAGAATGTCAAACCTGACGAAGGTAAATATACAGACAAAGCACCCGGTGCAGCTGAAAGATTTGAGAGAGCATATGTCAATGCACCGCCGTTGATTCCTCACTCAGTAGATGGATTGCTTCCTATCACAAAATCCAACAATGCTTGTCTGGGATGTCATATGCCGGCAGTTGCCAAGAGTGTAGGCGCCACTCCGATACCACCTACCCACTTTATGAGTTATCGTCCCAAAACAGTTTTCAAAAACGGCGTTGAGGTCAAAGGTGGCAAGGTTGTAGGTCTAGCAAAAGGAGATTTGGCTAACACAAGCGATATAGAGCTTGCAAAACCTAAAAAGCTTGATAAACTTTATCCAGGCAGATACAACTGTTCTCAATGTCATGTCCCTCAAGCGAATGTTGATGTGCCTGTTGGAAATACCTTTAAGCCTGATGGATTGAATGGCGACTTTAAAGCCAAGTCTCATTTGATCGATATGATGGATGATGGTGTCAAATAAGTGGCAAGTAGGCGTGAGTTTTTCAAATCTCTAGCCAAGCCGCTTGGCACACAAAAGGAAGAGAGCACTACCATGGTAGTGCGACCTCCTTATGGTATAGATGAGTCTCTTTTTCAGAGTGAGTGTCCGTCATGCGAAGATCAAGCATGCGTAGCTTCTTGTGATGAGAAGATTGTATTTATAGGAGAGGATGGCACGCCTCAGCTTAGTTTTGCCGATAGCGGTTGCACATTTTGTGACGAGTGTGCAATCGCTTGTGAAACAGGGGTTTTGGATCTTGGTAGCATATATAGCGATCATATTGCTGCAGATTTTGTGATCAATACCGATAATTGTGTAGCACACAATGGTGTGATTTGCTTTTCGTGCAAAGAGCCCTGCATTGATGATGCTATACTATTTAACGGTATGTTCAATCCCGTGATTGATATGGATAGATGCACAGCTTGCGGGTTTTGTATGTCAGTCTGTCCTGTAGATGCCATAGAGTGCACACCAAAAATAGTAAAAGGAGTAGAAGATGACAATGGATGAGCTTAGAGAGAGTTTTCCAAATCTTGCCAAAAGATTGCCGGATAATATATTTGGTGATCATGAGCTTGTAGTTGTGGATTATAACTACAAAGATATTTATGACGAAGAGGTGGAGGATTTTGATCCTGATGAGTATAACCATATGATATATATAGCCGAGCCAATGTCTGAGATACTTGGTGAAGATGGTCTAAAGCAGATCGCACAAAAGATAGAGAGTGATCCAAATATAGAGAGCTTTTTGTCCACAGAGAGTGATCTTTATGGAGTGATGGCAAAAGATATGGACGAAGAGAGTCTAAGTAGATTAGTATTTGAATATATAGATAAGATTTTGGCATGAAAAAGTTATTTACTCTATTGATACTATCATTTGCTCTTGCCTATGCGACGCAAACACTCAAGCCAGCCAAAGAGATCCATATAGACGGAGCAGCCAAAGATATCGTAGTGCGGGGCGATATACTCTATATAGGCACCGACAAAGGCAAGATGCAAGCATATGATTACAAAACCGATAAGTTTGTAGATGAGGTGCAGTTTCCAAATATAAAAGATTTTATGGGTGATACTATTCCTACCAGAGTGGCAAGTTTGGATTGTTTGGATAGTAGATGCGTGATGGTGACTGACAGCGGTGTAGGCGGATATATCAATCTATGGCTATATGAGAATAATACTACAACAAGACTTTTGACAGAGAAGGACAAAAGATCTATCATCAAAGTTAGGTTTGTGGACAAAGATCACCTGCTTTTTGGCTACCTTAGTAACGAGGCGGCACTGTTTGATATCAAGAGCAAAAAAGAGATCTACAAAGTGCAGCTTACAGAGTCAAAGTTTTCCGATTTTGCTCTCAATAACGACAAAAGCAGAGCCGCCTTTGGCTGTGAGAGCGGAGAGATCACCGTCATAGATGTCAAAAGCGGTAAGATTATCAAAAGATTAAAAGGTGTAAACAAAGATAATGTCTATAAGGTAGATTACAAAAATGCCATAGTCTCCGGAGCAGGACAGGATAGAAGAGGCTCTATATATGATGTCACTACCGGTAGAGGCACGGCGATAGAGGGCAAGTTTTTGATATATGCTACAGGGCTCAGTGCAGATGCCAAAGAGGTAGCTTTTGCTATAGATGAAGAGAATGATATAGCTATTTACAACACCAACACCAAATCCAAACTATTTTTGCTCAAAGGTCAAAAGAGCACATTAAATGCTATACTTTTTATAGACAAAAAAACAATAGTCTCAGCAAGTGACGATGATACGGTTATGCTGTGGAGATTACCATAAGGAGAGGATAGAATGAATATTTCAAGTATTGTAGTTCAGGTTTTGCCAAAAGATTATGACAAACTTACTCAACTACTCAAAGATAGTGAGCTTTGTGATTATCACTTTGGAGACAAAGAGAAGGGCAAGATCATCATCACTATAGAGGGAAAAGATGTCAGTGAAGAGATAGAGAAGCTAGTCAAGATCCAACAGATGCCAAGGGTCATCGCGGCCGATATGATGCAGACCTATCAAGAGGATATGCTAGATGAAGAGATCAATAAACTTGACGAATCAGACTTGGTGCCGGAGCTACTGCAAAGAGATGATGTAGATGCCAAAGATGTAGTCTATCACGGAGACCTCAAAAAGAAAAATATCCCAGGCATAGTGTAGCTCTACACATAATCTCAATATCTATCTCAGGATTTGGGATATTTGGGTATAATCATCCAAAAATACAATAGGTGAAATTATGCTAGGTATCTCGACAGATCTTCATATATATTTGGTAGGGGCATTGCTGATAGTGATGCTTCTGAATCTTCTATTGCCAAATATACTCTCCAAAGATTTAAACCGCTTGGTTTATTGGATGAGGATTGGTTATTTTGGCTTTTGGATGATCTTGTCAATGGCGATATTTGGCGGTATTATGGCTTATATGTTTACTGACAAAAAACTTACGCTATCTATTGATATGATGATATTGGCATCCGTTGTTTTGATGTTTTTGGATGGCTATAGAGCTATCAAAAATGGCAAACTTCTAATCCAAGGCAAAGAGTTTCGCTCATTCTCATCCAAGATTGTTTTGTCAGAGATAGCTATAGTCGCAGCTACTTGGATAGTAGCACTCTGGAGATAACAGTGCAGTATCTATACCACCCCGATGCCTCTGCTGATAGGTTGGAGATTGGCGGTGATGAGTATAGGTATCTATTTAAAGTGCGCCGCCACAAAAAAGATCATCCAATATACCTAAGAAATCTATCTGATGATATACTCTACCAATACAAAGCAGTATCATTAGATAGAAGATCTGCCCAAATCGAGCTAGTCTCACAACAAAAGCTCATCATCGCCCCCTCAAAAGAGCTACATATCGGCTGGTGCATCATAGAACCCAAAAAGATAGAAAAGACTCTACCGATGCTCAATGAGGTAGGGGTATCCAAGATCACATTTATCTACTGTCAAAGAAGCCAAAAGCAGTTTAAAGTAGATATACAAAAGCTTCAAAAGATACTCATCAACTCCTCTCAACAATCAGGCAGAAGCGTGATGATGCAGCTTGATGAGGCGGCATCACTAGAAGAGTTTATCCAAGCTCACCCCCATTCACATATGCTCAACTTCTCCGACAACACACTTACAAACGATACCAATGTAGATACCATCACTATAGGATGTGAGGGAGGATTCACCCAAGATGAGATCGCACTTTTTGACCAAGACAAAATCATAGGACTCAAAACCCAAATGATACTCAGAAGCGAAAGTGCCGCTGTAAGTGTGGCTAGCTTGGTTTTGTTGTAGCCATAAGTAGAAAAAATGGAATGAGGAAATATATAAAATAACATAGGGACAGCAGTTGAACTTTAAAAGAGAGATAGAGGTATTGCTAAACAGGCTTGGCAGGCAGAGGCAGGCATCTTTGGTGGTGATCAGTTATGATCTCTCATCTTGGCATATTCAGCCACTTGATGAGCTTGATAGCGATATACTCTTTAGTATGGATGAGCCAAAGACAAAATTAGGCAAGCACATAGAGTATAGTTATAAAACCATCAGCAAAGATGAATATAGAGCAGCTTTTGATGAGGTGCAGCAGCAGATAAGAGCGGGCAATACATATCTGCTCAATCTCACCGCCCAATCCAAGCTCAATATCGATGCATCACTAAAAGAGATATATCATATGAGTGATGCTAGATACAAGCTATATTTCAAAGACCAGTTTGTCTGCTTTTCTCCTGAGAAGTTTGTAGATATAGAAGACAACAAAATCTATACCTACCCGATGAAAGGCACTATTGATGCCAAAATTTCAAACGCCAAAGAGAAGATACTCTCCAACCAAAAGGAGATGGCAGAGCATGTGATGGTGGTAGATCTGCTCAGAAATGATTTGGCGATGGTAGCAGACAAGATCAGAGTAGATAAATTTCGATATGTGGAGAAGATAAAGGCGGGCGAGAGAGAGCTATTGCAAGTAAGCTCCAAGATCAGCGGTGAACTGCAAGATGGATGGCAGGATAGATTGGGCAGTATAATCACCCAGATGCTACCCGCAGGCAGTATCACCGGAGCACCCAAAAAAAGCACGGTAGAGATTATCAATAGAGTAGAAAATTACAATAGGGGATATTTCACCGGTATATTTGGGGTCTTTGACGGCAACAGCTTCAAAAGTAGTGTAATGATACGCTTTGTCCAAAAGCAGGGCGATGAGCTATATTACAAAAGTGGCGGAGGGATTACGATAGATTCTGATATGGAGGCTGAGTATGCAGAATTACAGGAGAAGATCTATGTCCCTGTGCTTTGAGACGATCAAGATACAAAACCAAAAGATAGAGAATATCGACTATCACAACCAAAGAATGAACCTAACAAGAGAGGCGCTATATGGAAGTAGCAGCGATATAGATCTGCTAGATTTTATCTCCTTGCCAAATGACCAAGCTTTGTATAGGTGCAAGGTGCTATATGCACAGAGTGTGGAGGATGTATCGCTATATCCATACAAACCAAGAGATATAGAGCGTATCAAAATCATCTGCAGCGACATAGAGTATCGATATAAATTTGCCGATAGATCCGAGATCGACAACCTATTTGCCAAAAGAGAAGATTGCGATGAGGTGCTGATAGTAGATAGCAACGGCTTGTTGAGAGATACGACCATTGCAAATATAGCACTCAAGCTTGATGGCAGATGGCACACGCCCAAACACCCTTTGCTTGCAGGCACTTTTAGACAAAAACTCTTAGATAGCAGTGATCTGATTGAGAGCAGTTTGAACATAGGTGATCTAAAGCAGGCAGAGGGATTTGCTTTGATGAATGCGATGATCGGTTTTTATGAGATGGATAAAGCTATCGGCAAGATATTTCCCAAACTATAAACTTTTTTCGGTATAATCTCACCCCTAATTAGTTGTCTCAGCTTAGACTGTT
>CAZVPN010000011.1:1347-17855 GCA_964628135.1 uncultured Campylobacterales bacterium | reverse complement strand
CATCGCAAATGCAAAGAATGATAACAACAAAGAGGATGCGATAGAGATGATCGTGGCTACTTTTTGGGATATTAGGTGTTTGCTTTTGTGCACAAGCAGCGGCATCAGGCTAATCCACATAGATATGGCACTAAAGAGTCCGACCACTGTCCATAGTGCATCGAGATGTCTTGTCTGAATATAGGTCGATACGCTGAGCCAAAAGATGATGGTGTAGGGATTGAGTAGAGTTAGACTAAGTCCTTTGAGGTAGTTTGGGATGATGGCTGATTTGGTCTCTTGGCTGATATGGATGGGGGTATGTCTGTCTCTAAATATCATCCAAGCCATATAGAGCAAAAATGCTGATCCTGCTATCCCCATTATCAGCATCACGGTAGAGTTTTTGACAAAGGTCATCACTCCAAAAAGTATAGTGACCAGATATATAGTATCTGCACTCATAGCACCCGCACCAAGAGCTACTGCACTGGGATAGTTGCGGAGTGCATTGGACATAATGAGGATATTGATAGGTCCAAGGGGTATAGCTGCACCAAGCCCAAACATAAATCCTTCTATAAAAGATACCCACATTATATTTTGCTCCTTTGAAGTTCGTCCAATATTTTAGCAGCAGTTCCTGTAAGATGGCTTTTTGGTTCGTAGTCGTATCGATGCACTATGTTTGGTATGTGATCGGGTTTTTTGATGGCATTATATTCATCTTTGGCTGCTTGTTTTGCTTTGAATAGTGCCATCTGGACTCTGGAGTAGAAGTTGGCTGCCCCCTCACCAGATGTCTCTACAGATAGAAAGTTTGCCTCCGGATATCTGGCGGTGATGAGTGATTGGATACCATCGCTCACAGCTGAAGATGGCATACAGCCAAACGGCTTGACCGATATGACCATGTGGGCTAGCTTGTGTTTGATATTTTCTAACAGATGCGACACCTCCATATGCCCCTCCCCGCCATCGGCATCGAGCGGATAATACTCTTGGCTCATCTTTGCCAAGGCTTTGATGTCGGGAAGCTTATACTCAATCAACCCTATAGATTTGGCATAAGCATAGAAGTGTAGTTTGAAAAGCACTCTTGTGATAAAAAGTCCGATCTTTGTCTTGGAGCTTTTGAAGTCTATCCAAGAGGAGTTGGTATCATCTGCCAAATCAGCTTCTCTGTCGTTGAAATACTCATTCTCCCAAATGCTTAGCATCAGCCTATGGGTGATTGGCTGAGGGATCACCTCTGCACCCTCCTGCTCTAGAAACTCTTGCAATCTGTAGCTTCCGTCACCCTCCGTCATAGCTGCCCAGAACTCCCCTATGACCATAACTTTTGGCTTGGGCTGGAGTCTGTTTAGTTTGACTGATCTGAGTATCTTTTTGCATCTAAGCAGTGCTGGGATGATGCTTTTTTTGCGTGCTAGCGTATCTTCCAAGATAGTATAGCACTCTTCAAGTGCCCTATCAACCGAGCCGCTCTCGATCTCGTATGGTCTCATTTTGTATTTGATCATATTGAGAATATCGCCTACTACCGTAGCTTTTGCGATAGTGACAAAAAATCTGATAGTGAACTTGAAGGTATCCTCTTCGCTCTCTACAAGCCTATTGTGCTCAAAGCTCAATACCCTAAAGCCTGCAAATCCTGCATCGGCAAGAGCTTTGCGATACTCCGTGATATACATTCCAAATCTGCACGGTCCGCATCCGCTGGCTGTGACATATACATACTTTTTGACTATCTCCTCTGAGCTCAAGCCCTCTTTGTCTCTGAGATTTTGTAGATATTTGACAAGATTGCCTACTGTGAAGTATGTGGGGTTGCACTGGGCTTTGTTGCCATACGCTTTGCCTACAGCAAATGACTCAAAATCAGGGTCAGGAAGTGCTATGAAGTTCTCTTTGGCTGATTTGAGAGTGGCGATGACGAGCCTATTGTGAAGTATAGTCATACCACCAAAGAGTATAGTTGTGTTTTTGGTATCATACTCGGTAAATTTGGTATTGATAATATCTCGCCATTGAGTGGCATTTTGATTGGCAAACTCCAATGAGCCATTGCTCTCAGTGTTTTTTAGAGAGTTGCAAGAGATACTCATTTGAGCTCCTTTTTGTATTGGTTGAGAGTGTATGCAAATGTTTTGACTCTGATATTGATCGAGCCTCCCGGTTTGTTGGCATCTATATCGTGCAGAGTCAAATGAGGAGTCCTACTAGCTCCCAAAATCTTGTCAATGATACCATAAGTAGGTGCATCGTGTCCACACTTGAAGCTACTTAGATCCACTACGGCGATATTTGGATGGCGTGCTGCAAATTTGGCTGCCCATACTTTTTGGGCTGAATTGGTAGAGAAGTTCTCCGGCCAAACATCTGTGATATCAAATATAGAATCGATATAGCCTCCCTCCAAATCATCCTTGAAAAATCTATATAGATAACTCTCATCTCTTGGAATAGATCTCATAGAGATAGTTGCAAATCCCAAATCTTGAAACAGATCCATCACTTCGTGATTGATACCCGGATCTGAGTGGTATGGGCGTCCCAAAAGCAGCACTACAATCTCGCTATTTTTCTCTGCTGTGGTGAGGATATCGAGTGCCTTTTGTTGCATCTGCTTATCAAAGTCGGCAAGAGCCTCAAAGCCCATATCTACTGCCCAATTGCTCTCATCTTTTGTGATTTGCAATCTTTCACCCCATATTTTGTATAGCTGTTTTTTGAGTAGCTCTTTGTTGTCCATATGGATAGTATCATCTATATACTCTATGGAGTGTTTTTTGAAAATATCACTCTCTTTGGTAAAGGCAGATCTGACCACTCTAGGGGTGCCTGTGACGATGGGGCAGGCTGTCGTGCCCATAATGTTTTGCAAATAGCTAGGAATATGCGTAATAGCAGGAAACCATATGTAGTCTATATCTTTTCTTTGGAATTTTTTGTTGTGCAAAAGTGCATATATGTGTGATTGTGCCACTTTGGCAGGATAGCACGAATCGACTGAGCCATACTTTGCACCCTCTAGATACATCTCCTCATTGCTATATCCCGAGAAGATTATGTTTTGCTCATCCAATCCAAGTGCCTCTAGATAAGCTCTAAGAAATGGTGCTATCGAGTAGATATTTAGCACTTGGGGGATGGCGATTTTGATCGAGGCTCTTTTGGCTTGTGCCTCTTGTGGGCTAGCGTCAAAGGCTCTTTGGATCTGCTTTCTAAAAGTCGGACCCCACCCTTTGAGTGTAGTTATGACTTTTTGCTCCGTGATGATAGAGTCGGTCGGTATTTTGTATTTTGTATTTGGAGATCTAAAGAGCTGCTTGGACTCTATTTGCACTAAATTTGGGATCTTTTTTTGCAGCTCTCTTCGCTTGGCTTTGAGCTCTTGTAGAGCTTGGGGCGACTCTACCGTGCCACTTTCGCACGAGAAGCCTGCAATATATCTATAGCTATTGCCATCAGGCGTGGTGGTATCTATAAAGGTTCTTGAGCACTCCATAGGACAAAAATGGCATCTTGTCTCTTCACTTGTAGTGGTGGTATAGCTCATCTTGATAGCCTGCTCTATGCCTATAAATGAGCTTTTGGCACCATCTAGAGAGTCTCTTGCCTCAAGTGCTGCTCCGATAGCTCCGGCTTCTCCTGGATGAGGATGGATATCTACGGTAGCATCTGAGACTCTTTGTTTGATATAGTCCACCTGTGCTTTGAGAGCTGCTTGATTGTATTGCGTGCCGCCTTGTAGGACAAAGTGTCTGCCAAACATAGATAGATTTGGAGCTTGGACTACATACTGCCATATGTTTTTGGGTAGCACTTTGGCTATACCGGCAAAAAGCTCCTCTTTGCTATATCCCTCTTTTTGGAAATTGACTCTATCTGTATCCAAAAAAACTGCACATCCATAGTTGAACCTTGGGGCTCTTTTGGCTCCAAAAGCTACATCGGCAAAATCTTCGAGCTCTACTCCAAACTGCTTTGCCATACTTTGTAATAGGGCTCCATTGCCTGCACTGCATTGGTTGGAGAGGCGAAAGTTTTTCATCATACCGTTTTCTAAAAATAGCACTTTGATATCCTGTCCTCCCACATCACAGATGACATTTACACTTTTGCCAAATGAGCTTTGGGCAGATTTCATATGTGCTATCGTCTCGACTATATTGACATCGGCACCAATAGCACCCTCTAGCACATCAGCGGCATATCCTGTCACCCCCAAGCCACGGATATCATAAAAGTCGTAACTATCAGACTCCTTTATCTGCTTGAGTAGTGCTATAATATCCTCTATTGGATTGCCTTTGGATAACTGATAGACCTTCAAAAGAAGCTCTCCGTTTTGATCCACAAGCACAGCTTTGGATGAGGTGGATCCTCCATCTATACCAAGATAGCAAGGTGTAGGTTTATTTAGTCTCACAGGGGCAAATTGCGGGATTTTGTAATCGGCTCTAAACTCCTCAAGCTCCTTTTGTGACGAGACAAGAGGCAGATCATCATTTTCGGATAGCTCGATATCTTTGTTGTTTACCAATGCTTCAAGCTCGCTCAAGCCATCAAAGGCTTTAGTGTGGGTATCACTCTGCTTGCCAAATATCACTGCTCCAAGTGCTGCATAATATTGTGCATTTTGTGGCACCGATATGAGCTCATCTACTCTATCTTTGTCATACTCTATGCCTCTTTCATCCCAAAGCTGAGTGATTCTCTCTCTCCAAGCTTTTTGCAAAAATGGCAAATAGGTATTGGGTCCTCCAAGCAGCAATACTTTTGGCATCAGTGTATTGCCCCTAGTAAGCACCGTTAGATTTTGCATCACTATGGCATCGCCTAAGGAGTTGATGATCTCATTGGACGGCACGGAGCTTTTGAGTAGATTGACGATATCAGTCTCGGCAAATACACCACACTTGGCAGCGACATTGTGCAGTTTGGATGAGTCAAACTCTACCTTTTGTATCTCATCTACCTCAAGTCCCACCTTCATACTGCACTTTTCTATCGTAGCACCGGTGCCTGAGGCACACTTGTCATTCATAGATGTTTGGATGCTCCTTTGACCATCCTCGGACTCTTTGATATGTATAATCTTGGCATCTTGACCGCCAAGCTCCACTATGGATCTGACATCTGGATGCATATGCTCTATGGCGATGACTACCGCATTGACCTCTTGGATGAAGGTTGCATTGAGAGTTGGAGCTAGACGAGATGCTCCTGAGCCTGTGATATATACATTTTGAATATGCTTGAACTCTTCAGGGTGGCTTTTGGATAGCTCTTGGAGCATCTTTAGTAGAGTATCAGCCTGTTTGGTATCGTGTGCTCTATACTCTTTGGCAAGTATCTCAAACTCTGCATCGCAGAGCACATACTTGACGGTAGTAGAGCCTACATCTATGCCTAACGAGAGGGTTGCCATCTTTTGCCTGATGGAGTTTTGATAAATGCCCACACTATCCATAATACTCCCAATAAAACAAGCGGCACACTAAGCAGCTGCCCCACGGTAAAAGGAATAGCAGGTGAGTAGTCTGCCTGTTCGGTCTTGAAATACTCTAGAAAAAATCTAGCACTAAAGAGCAAAAAAGCAAAAATCCCCGGTAGCACTCTTGTAGCAAATTGTTGCGTAATATGGCGATAGATATAGACCAAAATGACAAATATCAACAGGTAGCTAAACGCCTCATAGAGCTGGACTGGGTGTCTAGGTATATTGTCCACTCTGGCAAAAATCACACCCCAAGGCTTGTCTGTAGGAAGTCCCAATATCTCAGAGTTGAAAAAGTTGCCGATTCTAACAAATGCAGCAGGAAACATCCCTGCCATTGCAGTTCGAGAGAGTAGCCACGCAAAATCCTCTTTGTATCGCTTGGAGAAGATATATATAGCAATAATTGAGCCTATCAATCCACCGTGACTAGCAAGTCCACCCTTCCAAACATAGAGTATCTCAAGCGGATGAGCGATAAAATATGCCGGTTCATAAGCAAAGCAGTGCATCAATCTAGCACCTATTACGGCTCCTATGATCATATACATCATAAAGGTATCGAGATTTTTTGGGTCTTTGTGCTCTCTTTTATAGACCCAATTCATAAATGCCAAACCGACAAAAAATGAGCCAACAAAAAGCACACCATACCATCGCAACTGAATAGCACCAAATCTAAATATATCAGGATCGACATTCCAAACCAAATGTTGCATATTTTATCGCCTTTTAAAATTTGGAGTATTATACTCCGATATTGTTAATTGCATAACCTTAGCTGTTGATCTTCTCTTTGATCTCTCTTGCTATTTGTGTGATTTTGGCTATTTTTTGGGTGTTGCTGAGTAGCTCATCTAGAAGCACTTTGACAAAAGCTGAGCCTACTATGACCCCATCGGCTCCTTTGATTTTCTCTTTGGCTGTTTTTTCATTGACACCAAAGCCTACATATACCGGTGTATCGGTGAATGATTTGATTTGTGATAGTATGGGTTGCAAATCTTCGCTTTGGCTTGCTCCCGTGATGCCGGCGTATGCTACTAGGTATATGAATTTTTGGGCATCTTTGACTATCTGCTCTATTCGCTCTTTGCTGTCTGTCGGTGCGATGAAATCTATCAATGAGAGATTGGCATCCTCTATCATAGGCTTGTAGTTTTTTGCCTCCTCAAAAGGCAGATCAGGGATAATAAAGCCGTTGACGCCACTGCTTTTTGCCTCATTGATAAATAGATCCAAACCTTTGTGATAAAAAGGATTGAAGTAGCCCATCCATAAGGTATCTATCATCGGAGCGATCTCTTTGGATATCTCAAATAGATGATCAAGCTTAAAACCATTTTGCAAAGCTTTGAGGTTGGCTTGCTCTATCACCGGTCCATCTGCCACAGGATCAGAAAAAGGCATACCAAGCTCAAGCGTATCTACTCCCGCCTCAGCCATCGCCAAAGCAAGATCTACGGTAAAATATCTATCGGGAAATCCAGTCGTAATATAGCCTACAAGTTTTTTCATAAACACTCTTTGTTAATATAGTGTCAGTATTATACTTTTTTTAGATAAAATGAGAAATAAATTTTTTTGTGAGCAGAAGATATGAGCATACAAACAGCAAAAATAGAGAAAAAAGTGACAGTCAAGACTATCCAAAAGCTCAAGGGCAAAGAGCCTATCACGATGACCACGGCTTATGATGCACTTTTTGCTAAACTATTTGACGGTGAAGTTGAGATTATCTTGGTAGGAGATAGCCTCAATATGAGTTTTGCAGGCAAAAGCGATACGCTGAGTGCTACGATGGATCAGATGATATACCACACACAAGCGGTGTGCAATGGGGCCAAATTGCCACTTATTGTATTTGATATGCCTTTTGGCAGTTACACAAACAAAGAGCAGGCACTCTCAAATGCGGTCAGAGTATATAGCCAAACGGACGCAGATGCGATCAAAATAGAAGGCGGCAAAGAGAAGGCTGATATAATCAAGCACCTCACAAGCAACGGCATAGCGGTATTTGCACATATCGGGCTCAAGCCTCAATCAGTCAGAGCAGATGGCGGATATATGGTGCACGGCAAGAGCGAAGAGGATATACTCTCTATGATAGAGGATGCCAAAGCACTTGAAGAGGCAGGAGCATTTGCTATGATACTAGAGGGCATGAAGCCGGATGCTGCTACACGCATCACAAAAGAGCTATCAATCCCCACAATAGGCATAGGTGCAGGATCTGGCACAGATGGACAGGTGCTTGTTTGGAGTGATATGTTTGGATTTTTTGAGGATTTCAAGCCAAAGTTTGTCAAGCAATATCTCAATGGTGCCGCACTCATAAGAGAGGGGCTCCAAAGATACAGAGACGAGGTCAAAAATGGCGAGTTTCCCGATGAAGCACATAGCTATTAATTTGAGTGAGGGGGTAGGAGTGAAGAGTGAAGAGTTGAGGAATTTTTGATGGAGCGAATTGTAGAGATAGAGAAGTTTGACAATGAATCCAATTATGAGCTCTCTTTGCGTCCTGATAGTTGGGATGAGTATATCGGTCAAGAGAAGATCAAAAAAAATCTCAAAGTCTTTATAGAGGCTAGTAAAAAGAGGGGTGAGGCTCTGGATCATATTTTGTTTTTCGGACCTCCAGGGCTAGGCAAAACCACTTTGGCAAACATCATCGCATCTGAAATGCAAGCCAATATCAAAACAACAGCTGCTCCGATGATAGAAAAATCGGGTGATTTGGCTGCATTGCTAACAAATATCGAAGAGGGCGATATACTTTTTATCGATGAGATTCACCGTATGAGTCCGGCTATTGAGGAGATATTATATCCTGCTATGGAGGATTTTAGGCTTGATATCATCATAGGCAGTGGTCCCGCTGCTCAGACGGTCAAGATAGATCTGCCTCGTTTTACACTGATAGGTGCAACCACAAGGGCAGGGATGCTTAGTAATCCGTTGCGTGAGCGTTTTGGTATGCATTTTAGGATGCAGTTTTATACGACTGATGAATTGGCACAAATTATCACCCAAGCGTCACACAAGCTTGACAAAATCACCAAAGCCGATGCTGCCAAAGAGATCTCCGGTAGAAGTAGAGGAACTCCTAGAATCGCTCTTAGACTGCTCAGACGAGTCAGGGATTTTGCTGAGGTTGCCGATGAGGATTTTATAGAGCTTAAAAGAGCCAAATATGCACTTGATGAGCTAGGGGTCAATGATATAGGCTTTGATGAGCAGGATATCAGACTACTTGAGCTATTGATTTCCGCCAAGGGCAAACCTATGGGATTGAGCACTATCTCAGCAGCAATGAGTGAAGATGAAGGTACTATTGAGGATGTTTTGGAGCCTTATCTTATAGCCAACGGATATATAGAACGAACCGCAAGAGGAAGGATAGCTACAGCCAAGAGTTATGAGCTTTTTAGGCTCACTCCGCCTACCATGCAAGAGGCAAATACCCAAGGAGGCTTGTTTGAACAACAGTAGATCTATAGTTTTTGTGCTTTTTTTGTTTGTTATATCTTTGCTTGCGGCATATTCGATATATTCGCCATTTTTGCTACCTATAGTTGTAGCTGCACTAATGGTAATGGCGACCTATAATTTGACAGAATTTTTTATCAAGAAGTTTAACTCAAACAAAATAGCCACATTTATAATGACTGTTTTGTTGGTGCTATTAATACTGGCTCCTATAGTCTATGCGGCGACTTCCGGGGTGGCAATGGTGAGCAAAATGGATACAGATAGTATCAAAACCATCATAGCCAAAGCAAAAGAGCTGGTCAAAGATATTCCATATCTCAACAGTTGGGCAAATGAGTATCTCAGAAGTGAAAAGATTCTTCCATATTTTAAAGATATCTCACTATATGTGACCAAGGCGGGAAGTTTGGGGCTTGGCTTTCTCAGGGATGCAGTGCTTGTAATTATTTTTTATGCAGTGATCAACTATTACAGAGATAGATTTTTTGCGATGATAAAGGCTTTGATACCGGTTTCAGACAAAAAAAGCGGTGAAATGTTAAGTGAGATATCATCTACAATGGAGGTAGTTTTTTACTCTATTGTTTTGACGGCGGTATTTGAGGGTATGCTTTTTGGATTTTTTATTAGTTATTTTGGTTTTGATGGATTGCTTTTTGGTATGCTATATGGCTTTGCATCTTTGGTGCCTGTTGTGGGAGGAGCGCTTCTTTGGGTGCCGTTGTCTTTGTATGCGTGGAGCGAAATGGGCTCAAGCAGCGCTATCGTTATAGCGTTGTATTCCGTGATAGTGATATCTGTCATAGCCGACACATTTATCAAACCAATTATTATAAAGATAATCAAAGAGGATCTTCTTGGCAATGATACAAATATAAACGAGTTGATCATATTTTTCTCCATACTTGCAGGAATGACAAGTTATGGGTTTTGGGGTGCTATCATTGGACCTGCGATCACGACATTTTTGTTTTCGATGAGCAAAATATATATAGAGTATAATCAAATGGTCAGGGAGAATGACAAAGATTAAAACTTTTTCCAAAAGCTTTTTGAAAGAAGCATAATCATAGTATAAAACTCCAAACGACCAAGTATCATAAAAAATGACATAACAATCTTGTCAAAATCACTGAAGAATTGATAATTATCTACCGGTCCTACTCTTGCAAACCCAGGTCCAATATTACCAATAATAGCCAAAGCTGCACTAAGAGAGGTCATGAAATCATACCCTTGCATAAATAGTATAGCAGTCAATACCAGGTTGCTAATCGCATACAAAAGTGCAAACCCACTAATGACACCGAGTGTATCAAATGTTATTTTGTTGCCATCTATATACAGAGCAGATATAGCTTTTGGATGCAGTAGCTTTTTGATTTGATGAAATAGATTTTTGATCAAGACGACATATCTGCTGACCTTGAATCCTCCGGCGGTAGATCCTGCGCTACCTCCTATAAGCATAACAAACAGTATCAGCACGACAGCACCCACGCCCCATCGCTCATAATCTACTGATACAAATCCGGTAGTGGTCAATATGGAAGCAACAGAGAAAAAGGCATGAGTAATGCTATAAAAGAGATCATCACCGCTGTGCGATACATGATAGTATGTCAATAGTATGCTTACTACAAAAAATATAATCAAATACCATTTGGTCTCTTCGGTTTTGTAACCGCTAAAATCCCCTCTTATTACCTTGAAGTGTGCCAAAAAGTTGATACCGGCTACTATCATAAAAAATGTCGTAGTCCAAAGTATCATCGGATTGTCAGCCCAGTATGCCATTGAAGCATTTTTGGTAGAAAACCCTCCGGTTGACATAGTAGAAAATGCATGATTGACGGCGTCAAAAAGATTCATACCCTCTGCCCATAAAAGTAGTGTATCTACTACTGTTAGGAGGATATATACACCCCATATCTTTACTGCAGTATCTTTGATCTTGGCTGTTACTTTATCCAATTTGACCCCGGTAGATTCGGCTTTGAAAAGTGCCATAGAGCCTGTTGGGTTGATGATAGAAAAGAGTCCAACTCCAAGGACAATGATCCCGATCCCCCCAAGCCAATGCATCATACTTCTTAGCAAAAGAATATGCTTTGGTAGTGCCTCGATATCTGAATATACTGTAGCACCTGTCGTGGTAAAACCGCTTATAGCTTCAAAAAAACCACTCGCAAAACTTACATGTGTCGATACCACAAAGGGTATAGCTCCTGCCACGCCTAATAAAAGCCAAATTAGATTGACCGTCAAGATGGCGCCCTTTATCCTCATTTGCACCTTATGATGAATCATAACGACATACATCAGCAAAAATATGACAAATAAACCTATATCGAAGAGCATAAAATCGGTGACATTTTCATTTTCAAATATACCCACCATCACAGGTATAGCAAAAAATACAGCAATAAACATACCGATCAGAGAGATTACTTTAGTGATATTTTTTAAAGCGATTCTATCCAACGCTTAGCCTTCTCTTCATTTTCTGATTTGGTAGAGATATAGATTATATCGTTTTCGTGTATAGTTATTGTTTCACCATATGGTATAAAGTATTTGTCTCTTTCAACCAAAATAATAGCATCATCATGTGCCCAGTTAGGCAGAAGTTTTCCTATGGATCTGTCGTCATTTGTGATTTTTTTGCTGTATATGACACCTTTGCCTCCACAAAAATGCTTTGGTAGAGTCGTCTCAGATGCCGAGAGGTACTCTAGTATGGAGTAGTAGGCATTTGTTTGTGGACCCCTTGCTACTGCGATACCAAGCTGATGCATCAATGGGTAATATTTTTTTTCATTGTTTATTGCAATTATTTTTTTGATACCATTCTCTTGTGCCTGAAGGGCTCGTATGATATTTGATTCGTCTTGCCTGTCGGTGGATATCATTATATCGGCATCTACAAGGTTCTCTTCGCTATACAAAATAGTCTCATCATAATGGCTATTGATAATAAGTGCTCTATCTTGAAGTATCTCAGATGCTCTCTCACAAAGTGCCAAATCTTTCTCTATCATCTTTATTGAGAGATTATCTGAGCTTATGGCATTGGCTATCTCTACTCCCAATCTATCTGCACCAAAGATTACAACATTTTTGATTTGGTGAGGCATGCCGATATCAAGCTCGGCATATATTTTTTTTAGTACCTCTCCGCTTCCAAGAAAGTATATCAAATCTCCATGCAAAACCATATCTTCCCTATCGGGTATGATCATCTCTTTGTCCCGTTCCAAAGCAACTATTTTCAAAGATTTATTCTCAAAAAGCCCGACAAATTTCTCTTCATGGTCAATATTGTTAACTTTTGCGGAGATGAGTTTCATATTTGTATTTGTAAACTCTTTTACATTATTCGCTTCAGGATATTTCATAAGAAGTTTCATGGTATCTGCCACTAGTTGATAAGGAAAAACAGAGTGTAGATTTTCTAAATTATTCAAAAGGCTGCTTTTAGCAAAATAGCTATTTTTGAGTCTTATGATCTTTCTTTTTATAGCAACTTTGTCATCCACAAGCAGTGTGGCAAGCAGATTTGCTTCATCGCTGTCTGTTACTGCTATAAATATATCTGCCTGAGAATCCGGTAGTTTGGCAAAAGTAGCAGGATCTTCTATGTTGCCAACTACAGGATATATATCTACAAGCTCCCCGAGTCTTTCAAGCGCACTTTCGTTTTGATCAATTAGGATGACTTGATGACTATTGGAGAGTGACCTTGCAAGCTCAAAACCTACTTTACCGGCACCCGCGATAATAATATCCATAGATTACCCTCTTGTCCAAAAGTTTGAATGAAACAATCATAGCACTTTTATGATTAATCCAGATAACCATCCTTTTTCATATCTTTCTCCTCTATGTATTCTCTATAGAGCAAAGCAAGACCCACTGTGACGACCACAACTACCCCGGCAGTTATACTCACTTTTATAAAATTTTCCCAAGAGATCGAATCTCCCCATAGCCACACAAGTGCAAACACTGCATAAAGTGCAAGTATGGCCCCGGTAATTATGCTTGCAAGCTTCATTGCTTTCATTTTTTACTCCTTTTTAGTATCACTACATAGCCCTCTCTTCTCCAAAAAAGCAACATTCTGCGTATATCTTTCTCCATGGTTACTACCTCCCAGCCTTGTGAGGCGTTCTGATTGAGAAACTCCGAAAATCTAACAGGATTGATCTTGGACTGTCCAAGAAGCAGCGATCCCAACATACCCTCTTGGTATATTACCGCTTTGTATTCATACATTTTTACCTCGTAATTTAATAATTTTTGATATTATAACCTAATTATATCTATGGAGTGCAAATGAAGATCCTAATTATAGAAGATGATCCAGAATTATCAATGATTTTGAGCAGCTATCTGGAGAAGCATGGCATGAAAGTTGCATCTGCAGAGGATCCGTTTATGGGTATGTCGATGTTGACTCAGGATGATTATGATTTGCTGATATTGGATTTGACACTTCCAGGTATGGATGGGCTGGAGGTAGTTGAGAAGATTAGAGAAAGCTCCAACATTCCAATTATTATTTCATCAGCCAGAGATGATATTACCGACAAGGTTATTGGGTTGGAAAGAGGCGCTGATGATTACATGCCAAAACCTTATGATCCCAGAGAGCTGGTAACAAGAATCAAGACTATTTTAAGAAGAAGTGCCGTACCGACAGAATCGCAAGATGAGAAAAGTGAAATATTTAGGCTTGACCAAGAGGGTAGAGTTATAGAGTTCAGAGGGCAGATGCTCGATTTGACTGCAGCAGAATTTGATGTACTCTCTATGTTGATTCAGCATAAAAATGGTTCTGTATCCAGGGAGCAGCTAATATATGAAAGCGAGCATATAGATGATGACAGCTCTATCAAAAACATAGATGTTATTATCTCAAGAATAAGAAATAAGATTGCGGCAATAGATAAAGATCATACCTATATCAAACCTATACGCGGGGTGGGATATATGTTGACTGATAGGGTGTAGCACAATTGAAAAATATATCTGTTACTACATTTGTGCATTTGATGTTTGCACTGATGTTTGCTGTTTTGCTGGTAGTATTTTACTTTTTTCATACAAATATAGCAGATAATCTCAAGCCCCAAAAGGTAACAAGATACAAACCAATATCTGACTCTTTTCTGTTTAGAGAGAATTTGGATATGACGCCGGGCAAACTACAAAAGTTTTATGATGACTACAAAATCAAACCGGTTTCTACCCAAAAAGCACTGGAAGAGATAGAAAAAGAGGGAAAAACTATTTTTGAGGGACGGACAATTTATGGAGTTTTTCGAGTATTTCAAACCCCAAAACACAATTATATATATGTCCAGAGAATTGACTATTCCCAAATGTTTTTGGATAATCAGATCAATTACTATGAAAAGATATATAATCTTGTAGCACTAATAGGTCTGTTTATTCTGTTTCTATTTTTTATCATTTACGTAATGATACTCAGAAAATTATACCCGCTCAAAAAACTGCATCTGCAAATAGAGCAGTTTGCAAACGGCAACCTTGATGTAAAGATAGACAATCACGGCAATGACGAGATAGGCAAAATTGCAAACAGTTTTGATAAAGCAATAGGTCATATAAGGCAACTGATATCATCCAAGAATCTTTTTATGAGAAATATTATGCATGAATTAAAAACTCCTATTACCAAAGGGCGTATAATATCAGAAACAATAGAGGATCCTATGGCAAAGAGTGTGCTTATAGGTGCATTTGAACGAATGAATGAATTGATCTCTGATCTGGCAGATGTTGAACGTATCACAATGTACAATTTTGAACCGACCAAAGAGCATACTACGCTTAAAAGCGTTATAGAACGCACAGAGAAAGTATTGATGGCGGATAGGTCAAAGTATGAGCTCAATATCATAGATAGACCACTTTATACAGATAAAAAGCTTTTGTCTCTAACTCTAAAGAACTTGATGGATAATGGTATCAAGTATGGGAGCAACAGTAAAGTCAAACTTATAACTGTCGGAAACAAAATAGAGATCCGCTCTCTGGGGAAGCCTCTTAAGGAGGATATATCATTCTATACAGAGCCGTTTTCCCAAGAAGAAAAGCGAAGTCATGGATTTGGTTTGGGGCTCTATATAGTAAGCAATATTGTCGAAAAGTTGGGGTATAAATTTATATACCATTATGATGAAGAAGCAGGTGAAAATGTCTTTAGTATAGTTATGGATAGCTAAGATCACTCCTTGAGTGCTTCAGCTATCAACTCTACGGGATTTTTAAATACTGTATCTACGCCTTCCTGGTGTAAAGAGTTACCAATCTGCATGCGGCATGCACTACACTCTGCAGAGACTATCTTAGCCTTGGTCTCTTTGATCATCGCAGCTTTTGGTTTGCCGGCTGCTTCTGCGAGGTGATACTTCTCTGTCTGCATAGTTACACCGCCAAAACCACAACATCTAGTGCTATCACTCATTTCAGTGATATCGTAGTTTTGTTTGAGCAGCTCTCTTGGTTCTTTTGAGATGCCCTGCACCAAGTTGGCATGACATGCATCATGGTAAGTGATAGCATCTTCAAAGCGTTTACCTTTGGCTGCCAATCTCTCTTTGAGATCTGTTTGCTTCTCAAACCACTCTGTTGCCATATACATTTTTTTGCTAAGCTTCTTGGCACGCTCTTCCCACTCAGGCATATTTTGATTGCGGAAAAATACCTCCCAATCATGCTTGATCATTGCCGAGCAGGTTGCTTCAGGGATAATGACCGCCTCTACATCATCGATAAATGTCTCAAAATACTCTATGTTTTGTTTAGTAAGAGTCTCTACAGTATAAAAATCTCCGGTGAAATATGCCGGTGCTGAGCAGCACTGTTGCTGCTTTGGAATAAAGGCATCTATCCCAAGCTCAGCCAAAATCTCTATGAGACTATCACCAATGCCAGTGTAGTTGTAGTTTGCCAAACACCCGATAAATATGGCTACCCTGCGCTTGCCTCCATTGTCTATCTCCTCGGGATATTTATTTAGAAAGCTAGTTTTACTTAGGCTTGGCAAGAGTCGCCCGCTCTTGATGATAGGCAGTTTAAAGCGAGGGACCATGCCGCCTCTTTGGGTATCTTCTTGAAATCCGCAGGTTTTAAATACCCAACCAAGCTTCATCATCAAATCCATCAGCCATCTATGGCGAAGCAAGGTAAAAAATGCTCTCTTAAACCAAGCTATACCAAACTTATCGGCAATATCTGCTCTAACCTCCTCAATCACCATATCAGTAGGCAAAGAGTTGGGGCATACATCAACACACTGAGTGCACAAAAAGCAGCTCTCAAAGATATCCTTTGCTTGCTTGTCAAGCTCCAAATCACCGCTTTGATATGCCCCCAATAGATCTATAAAACCCCTTGGAGATGTGGTCTCGTCAGGATTGACCTGATGTATGGTGCAAACAGGGATACACTTACCGCACTTGATACACTCATCACTTGTAGCTGAAAAATTGAAGAT
>CAZVPN010000011.1:0-1247 GCA_964628135.1 uncultured Campylobacterales bacterium | reverse complement strand
CCCTCATACTTTTGCATATATGCATCAAACGGCATAGCTATATTTCGAATGAGCAGAGTTCCGGTGGGAGATACCTCTATTCTATCATCTGTTATAGATACCAAATCTGCATCGACAAACTCACCCAATTTATCTAGAGCATCCTTAAAATACTCTTTGAAATCAATATTATGCTCTCTTTCGACTCTTTTGATATCTACCGAGAAGTTTGCCATCAGCTCCATAATGACAGCTTTGCGAAGATAATCATCATCATTTAGCTCCACACCCCTCTCAAATGGCAATCTACCTGCATCTATAGCCTCTTCATAGCGTTTCATATCTTTGGTGTTTTGGGCATAGTATCTGCTTCCCTCACCTATACTTGTAAGCCCAATACCGATCAGGTTGGCTCCTCCTTTGGTGGTATAGCCTTGGAAATTTCGATGCAATTCACCCTTGGCAATGGCAGCAAATAGCTCATCGTCAGGTTTGGCAAAGTGATCCATCCCTACCATTTTGTAGCCTTTGCTCTCAAAGAAATCCATCGTATGTTTGAAGATTTTTAGCTTCACATCCGGTGATGGGATTGTGGTCTCGTCAAACTTTCTCATTGTCTTTTTCATCCAAGGCACATGAGCATAGTTAAACACTGCCAAGCGATTTGGCTCTATACTATAGGCAAGCTCAAGAGTCTTGGAAAAGCTCTCAAAGGTTTGATACGGCAATCCATAAATCAGATCCATATTGACACTCTTGATACCATATTTTCTAGCAAGATCTACGGCATTTTTGCTTATATCATACGGCTGTATTCTATGTATCTCCTTTTGCACCTTTGGATCAAAATCCTGCACGCCAAAACTGATACGATTGAAGCCATGCTTGGCAAATACTTTCATCTGATCTTCATTGAAGTATCTTGGATCTATCTCTACGCTTATTTCAGCATCGGCTGCCCAATTGGGAAATTTTTGCTTGACATAAGATATGATCTCATCAAGCTCAAAATCTTTGTAATAAGTAGGTGTCCCGCCGCCAAAGTGAAACTGTATCACTTCACGAGTGGTATCAAGGTGTTGTGAGAGTATATCTATCTCTTTTTTGAGATACTCTACATATCTGCTGAGCTTATCCTCTTTGGATGTATATACGACATTGCATCCACAAAAGTAACATGCACTCCTACAAAATGGCAAATGGATATATATAGAGAGCTTCTCTTTGCCATTTTTCAAATAATCGATATAGCTGTCATATCCAAAATC
>CAZVPN010000010.1:3504-17925 GCA_964628135.1 uncultured Campylobacterales bacterium | reverse complement strand
AGGGGTTTGAAGTTGCGTTTGTAGGCGAAGGCTTGACAGCCGTCTACCCAATAGCCCAAATATATGTACCTCAATCCAAGCTTTTTGGCGAGATCTATCTGCATGAGCAGTGAGTATATACCTAGCGAGAGCTCTGCATAGTCTGGATCGTAGTAGAAATATATGGCGCTGATGCCGTCATTGACGATATCTATCAGATCTACACCTACAAGTTTGTCTCCTACATAATACAGCACCTCTCTGCCAAAATTGTGTGCTCCGTCAACAAAGTTCTCAAAATACTCTTTGTGGCTTATATCTCTTTGTCTCCAGCCATCTTTATCTGCTTTGAAGTTGTGATATTTGTTGTAAAGCTCTATGTGTGCAGTGCTTATGGAGGGGCGTTGGATATGTATTTTGGTCTCTTTGTTTTTTTTGATAGCTTTTCTTTGAGATTTGCTAGGTTTGAAATCCTGGGCATCTATCCTAAGGCTCTTGCACTCATTACAGCCATTACATATAGGATAGAAGAAGTATTTACCAAATCTTCTCCAGCCTCTCTGGACAACCGCCGTGACATAATCTTTGTTTGCTTTTTCGATAAATTTATAATTCATTCGCACGCTTCTGCCGGGAATATAGGCACACTCGTAATCAAGCATACAAAAATCTGTCGATGGTGGATTGAAAATATCTTGAGCTTTGTTCATAGTATAATTCTATCAAAAATTTGATATGATTTTATTTCTCAACAAAGGAGAAGTATGACTATTTATCAGCCAAAAGAGGGTTACAGATACAACAGTGATTCTATATTTTTGTATGATTTTATTTCATCATTTGCTCCCAAAGGCAGACTGCTTGATATCGGGTGCGGGGTGGGTGTGATTTCACTCTTGCTTGGGCGGGATTTTGATATAGAGATTACCGCTATTGACAAACAAGAAAGAATGATAGAGTATGCTAGATACAACTTTGAAACAAACAACATCGATGCCGATACAATCACCTCAGATATAGCCGATTTTGGAAGTGATAAAAAGTTTGACTATATTGTCTCCAATCCCCCGTTTTATGACAGTGCAGTTACGCAAAGTAATAATGAGCATATCAATATAGCAAGATACTCTCATCATATGCCTATATCCGACTTGGTATCATCTGTCAAGAGATTATTAAGCCCAAGGGGGTATTTTATTTTTTGTTATGATGCCAAGCAGATAGATGCAGTGATATATGAGCTGAAAAAAGCCAAAATCAACCCAGAAGCTATTCGTTTTGTTCACCCGAAAGCAGACAGAGACGCCAAGATAGCAATGATAGCTGCCAGAGCTGGATCGAAATCTATGCTCAAAGTTTTGCCTCCATTTGTTACATTTGATGAGGATGGTCAGTATATGCCGGAGGCTAATGAAGCATTTAAAAAAGCTAATGCAAATGCGGTAGACAAACCTTTATTATAAAGCATTTGGATATAATACAGATAATGATAATAGGTCAGTAACAAATAGGAAACCAAGCTTGGATATAATATCAAACGAACAGTACAGCTATAGCTTTGATCCAAAAGCTTGCGAGAGTTGCGGTGGCAAGTGTTGTCGCGGTGAGAGTGGCTATATATGGGCAAAAAGAGATGAGATTTTGGCTATGGCTGATTATTTAGATATGGAGCTTGATGAGTTTGCCCAAAGCTATCTTCGCAAGGTTGGTCATAGATATTCGCTAAGAGAAAAGGCTCTCTCTGAGGATGATTATGCCTGTATCTTTTTTGATGAGACAAAAGAGAGATGCACTATATATCCGGTGCGACCGAGGCAGTGTAGAACATTTCCTTTTTGGGAGCAGTTTAAAAATAATGAAGATGAGGTAAGAAGAGAGTGTCCGGGAATTTTATAAAAAAGATAATATTTTTTCTATCTTTATTTAGCTCATCTATAGTAGCGTCATCCCCTATTTCGGATGGTAACTACCCGATAGATTATTCTGAAGATGCCATGATCCTAAAGGCTATTTTTGATGAAGATAACGGAAATCTCTCCGAGAGTGAAAGATTGTATAGCCAATTGTACCAAATAACAGGCAAAAAGGAGTATTTGATACAAGGTGCGAAAGATGTTTTGGTGCAAAAATCAGATCCGACACATATCATTGATAACATTATTGATTGGATAAAAAAACATCCCAGCAGTAGAGATCCTGAGCTTTTTAGAACTCTTGTGGCACTTTATATTCAGCAAGGTTCGCTAAATGATGCCGAAGATGTAGCAGATGAATATTTGCTTGACAGCCCTTCAATAGATGACAAACTTGCTGTGGCAGCATTGAAATATGAGCTTGGCAAGACTATGGAAGCTAAAAAAATTCTGGAGAATATATATAAAGAGACAGGAGATCAGAAAGCTATGTTGCAGCTTGTTGATCTGCTTGAGAAAAAAACGGACAACGACAATGAAGCACTAAAAATACTCAAAGAATATATCTCCAAACATCGTGATGCTTCGGTAGGAGTATATTTCAGACTTATAGAAATTTATGCCAGAAAAAAAGATATTGATAATGTTCTAGATATTTACAAAAAGCTATACCAAAAAGATCCCCAAAAATATTTTCTCCAAAAGATTATAGAGGCTTATATATACAAGAAAGATGAAGAGGGAGCTGTTGCTTTTTTGGAGAAGAGTGGAGCAGACGACAAGCTTTTGTTTAAATTTTATAAAAAACTGGATCGAATTGATGATGCGATAAAACTTGCAAAAAAGCTGTATCATAAGACACAAAATCCAAACTGGCTGGCCGAAGAGGGGATATTGATTTACGACAATGCCAAAAAGAATAAGAAACTGAATATAAAAACACTGAAAGATATGCAAGTATTGTTTGATAAAGCTATCAAAAACGGCATGGATGACCCATTGTATCTCAATTATTACGGATATGTTCTAATAGATGAAGATCTTGATATTGACAAGGGTATCAAGTTGGTCAAGATGGCACTTGAAGTGTATCCTGAAAATGCCTATTATCTTGACTCTTTGGCGTGGGGATTATATAAAAAAGGGGAGTGCAAAAGAGCATATAAAATAATGAAAAAGTTTTTTATACCGGCAAAATTTCCCGAGAATGAAATTCGTACACATTGGGAAGCTATAAAAAAATGCAACAGTAGTAATTTATAAGATGAGGATAGAATGGCAAATATTTTAGATGAGATAATCAAAAAAACAAAAGAGGATATCAAAAAAAGAGAAAAGGAGTTCCCGCTTGATTGGCTTGGTCGTTCATTGGCATACAATCCATTCGTGCCCAAAGATGTTTTGTCTGCTCTGAAATCTACCGAGGAGAATCCATACCGCATAATAGCCGAGATCAAAAAGGCAAGTCCAAGCAAGGGTGTTATACGAGAAGATTTTGACCCTATGAGTATCGCTCAAGCTTATGAAAGAGGCGGTGCTGATGCTCTCTCTATCTTGACTGAACCTCACTATTTCCAAGGTAATATCGAGTATCTGAGTATGGTCAGGCGATATGTCAGTTTGCCTATATTGCGTAAAGATTTTATCATAGATAAGTATCAGTTGGTAGAGGCATTGGTGTATGGTGCTGACTTTGTGCTTCTCATTGCCAAGGCACTATCGAGAAAAGAGCTAAAGGAGCTTTTGGGATATGCACACCATTTGGGGCTAGAGGTGCTAGTAGAGATTCACGACAAGGCTGATTTGATCAAAGCTATATTTGCCGGTGCCAATATCATAGGTATTAATCATCGAAATCTCGATACTTTTGAGATGGATATGAAGCTAGCCGAAAGATTGATACCTCTCATACCAAACGGCAAGATAATAGTAGCTGAGAGTGGCATAAATGATCATGAGACAGTTGAAGAGTTATCCAAAGCAGGAGCGGATGCCTTTTTGGTGGGAGAGCATTTTATGAGACAAGATGATATTGCAGCAGCCTTAAGCAGGCTGAAGCATGATAAGGCTTAGGGATAGAAGCTTAGTCTCTTTTGGATCTGCTTTTTCTTCTGTTGTCTCTGCCTCTGCCAGTGTGGCTGTTGTTTCTTTCTTTTCTGCGTCCATTATTGTTGCGTCCTCTGCCTCTACGGCGATTTCGATTACCACTCTTATCATTCTGTGAATGTTCCAGCAAACGCTTAATCTCTTCGAGGCCAAAGCCTATCCTCTCTTTGCCGGCTACATTTTGATCTTTTTTGACCATTGAGGCGAGCAAATGAGCAATAGTTACTATATCAAGATCATGCTGGAGGTTTTTGACCAGTTCTATGCCATCGTCTGTTATTTGTGTATTTGCAATCTCTTGTAGGAGGTGACTCTCTTTGCTTTGAATTAACTCTTGTTTGGTAGGAATGACCTGGGTAGCGATATTTGAGCCTACATCCTTCTCTATGCGTTTGATTGTGCGTAGTTCATTTGGGCTTACTAGTGTGATGGCTTCACCACTTTTGCCGGCTCTGCCTGTCCTTCCTATACGGTGTACATAGCTTTCACTGTCAAAAGGAATATGATAGTTGAATACATGACTTACATCATTGACATCCAATCCCCTTGCTGCAACATCTGTGGCAACAAATAGATCAACATCACTATTTTTAAATCCTCTTATGGCTATCTCTCTTTGCTTTTGTTCCATGTCACCATGCAGTCCGCCCACTTTGAAACCTTGTGAAGTGAGGTGATTGATGAGCCTATCCACTTCCGATTTCATACGACAAAATATAATAGCCTTGGTGGGATTTTTGTAATCTATCAATCTTACCAATGCATCATTTCTCTCTCTGTCGTTGACTACATAGTATAGTTGGGTTATATCACTATTTGTGCTGTCGCTTTTTGTGATAGATACTGTTTTTGGATTGTGTAGTATCTCTTCTGCCAGTTTTCTTATAGCTTTTGGCATGGTGGCCGAAAACATTAGAGTTTGACGCTCTTTTGGCAGGAATGTAAATATATTTTTGATCTCATCCAAAAATCCCATATCAAGCATCTCGTCAGCCTCATCCAGTACTACAAATCTAGGGTTTAGTTTGATCTTGCCACTTTTGAGCAGGTCCTGGAGTCTGCCTGGTGTTGCGATCACAACAGATGCCTGTTTGATTCGTTCTATCTGTTTGCCATAAGGAGTGCCGCCATATACTGTGGCTGTGCGCAGTCCCGAAAGTTTGCCAAATTTATAAAGTTCATCGCTCACTTGCATAGCAAGCTCTCTGGTGGGAACTATCACTAATCCCTCTACTGTGCCGTTATTTTCCATAAGGCTCAACATAGGCAATCCAAAAGCCGCAGTTTTACCCGTACCTGTTTGAGCTTGGGCTATGATGTCATTGCCCTCTAGTATGATTGGTATGGACTCTTTTTGAACAGGGCTTGGCTCTTTAAAGCCCGCCTCTGAAATAGCTTGTTGAAGTGTTGGTGTGAGATTAAAATCACTAAATGTCATCGTATGTCTTTGTGTTAAAATTTTTCTGGAAAGTATCGCGTGTTTGTAAATCCGTGGTATTGCAGAAAATTATCTTATTATAGCGTAGTTGTTATTGTTTGTAGATTATTGATGCAAAGATAGCCTTTGGCTATCCTCCTAGATATTTTTTTCTTACTTCGTCATTGCCAAGCAGATTTTCTGCTTTGCCCTCCAGGGCGATGGAGCCATTCTCCAACACATACCCATAATCGGCGATTTTGAGTGCTGCAAAGGCATTTTGCTCTATCAATAATATAGTAATATCTTTTTTGAGCTCAGTGATGACATTGAAGACCTCACCTACTATTTTAGGTGCCAGACCCAGGCTTGGCTCATCCAGCATCAAAACCTTGGGTTTGCTCATTAGTGCTCTGGCGATCGCAAGCATCTGCTGCTCCCCGCCACTTAGAGTGCCTGCCATTTGTTCCTTTTTGCCTGAGAGTCTTGGGAACATATGATACATATCATTGCGCATATTTTCAAAATTGTCATCATTGTTAAAAGCACCCATTCGTAGGTTTTCATCTACTGTCAGGTTGATAAAGACCCTTCTGCCTTCGGGGACGAGCGCAATACCATCTTTGATGATTTTATGTGTATTATATCTGCTAATATCCTTGCCGTCCATGATAACTTTGCCGCTCTTCTTGACACTGTTTACTATTGCATTTAGCGTAGAGGTTTTGCCGGCACCGTTGGATCCTATGAGAGTGACGATATGGTTTTTCTCTACCTGCATGTCGATACCTCTAACAGCAGCAATAACACCATAATAGACTTGTAGATCTGTAATTTTAAGCATGTGTGAAGTCTCCTAAGTAAGCAGATACAACCTTTTCATCAACAATAGCATCAGCGGGTTTGCCTTCAAATATCATCTCACCATAATCAAGTACAGTGACTTTGTTACACATCGCATTTACAAATTTCATATCATGCTCTATGAGTAATACCGTCAAGTCGTAATCCTTTTTGATCTTGTGTATGATATTTGATAGATCCTCTGTCTCTATAGGATTCATACCTGCAGCCGGTTCATCAAGCAGGAGTAGTTTTGGTTGAGTCGCCAAAGCCCTCGCTATCTCTACTTTTCGCTGGTTGCCATAGCTTAAGGCAGTTGCAGCATTATTTGCATAATCAGCAATACCAAACTCTTCGAGTATCCCCATTGCTTCAGTTTTTATTCTTTTTTCATTTTGGAAATATCTTGGAAATCTAAGTATTGCTTCTGGGTAGCTATAGTTTGTTCTTTGATGAAAGCCGATCATAATATTTTCCAAAACACTCATACTCTTAAAGAGTCTAATATTTTGGAATGTTCTGGCAATTCCTTTTGTAACGATATGATTTGGTTTGGTTCCTGTGATGTCATTATCGTCAAAATATATCTCACCTTTAGTTGGATAGTAGTTGCCTGTTATAATATTAAATATTGTGGTTTTGCCAGCTCCATTTGGTCCGATAAGACCATAAATATCACCGGTATCGACTTTGAAAGATAGATCATCTATGGCTGTTACACCGCCAAACTGCATCGTTATGTTTCTAATCTCAAGAAGTGATGTACTCATGAATTCCTCCTTCTTGAAAATAGCTTTTTAATCAGATCTCCAAATTCTTGATCTCCAAACAATCCTCTTCTTGCAAATAGCATCATTATAATAAGCAAGACAGCGAAAATTACCATTCTCATGCCTGGGTGTGCACCTGTGTGGTGACCAAATATTACTATATCACTATCCAAAAATCTCAGCCACTCCATGCTTCCCATCACCAAAATCGTAGCAAGAAGTGCCCCACTCATACTTCCAAGACCACCCAAGACTATGATGATAAGTAGCTGGAATGTCATCAAGAAGCTAAACTGATCAGGTGAAATAGTAGTAAGAAATGATGCAAGCAATCCTCCTCCTACTCCCTCAAAAAATGCACTTGTCATAAATGCAGTTGTTTTTATCTTGAATGTGTTGATCCCCATAGCAGCTGCGGCATCCTCATCATCTCTGACAGCCTTCATGGCTCTGCCGAATTTGGATGAAATAACATTGAGCATCACCACAAATGTAACTACGGCAATGCCACCTATCCAGAGAAAATTGGCACTGTCCGGTATATCATTGAGCCCCATTGCGCCGTTGGTATATGCAGGAGAATTCATAGCAAATATTCTGATAATAAATCCAAAGCCAAGAGTAACGATAGCCAGATAATCCCCTCTGACCCTAAAGACTGGAAAGCTTAGAAGCATTGCTACCAACATTGCGGCCAAGCCACTAAAAATCAATGCCATCAAAAAACCAGAATGCATATGCAAAATAACAGGAGCCGGATCGACGAGTGCATACATATCACTCTTGGTATCAGCCGGTATAAGCAGTATAGCCGTCATATAGGCACCAATCGCTACAAAGCCATTTGGTTCAAGGGAGAATTGTCCTGTAACACCATTAATAAGGTTATAGCTTAGAGCAAGTATGGCAAATATGCCTATGTTATTAAGTATTCCAAGTGTATACGAATCAAGTGATTGTTGTGAATAGGAAATAAACAGTATCGCAGCCAATATCAGAAGAAGCTTTACTATAATGTTTGATAATATTTTCATTAGAATCTGCTCCTTTCAAGATCTTCACCCATAATTCCTGTAGGTCTAAAGAGTAGAACAAGAATCAAAAAGAAGAATGCAAAGGCATCTTTGTATCCGCCAAGATCAGGGAAAAGCGCTACAACAAGTATTTCGGTAAATCCAAGAATAAACCCTCCAAGCACGGCTCCCGTGACTGAGCCGATACCTCCAAGCACGGCCGCAGCAAATGCCTTGAGCCCAACTATTATTCCCATCAAGGGATCAATAGATGGGTAGCTGATAGCATAAAATATGCCTCCAACTGCTGCTAATGCAGAGCCCAGAGCAAAGACAATAGTTATGATAGAGTCAGCATTTATGCCCATCAGTTTGACTGTAGGTATATCAAAAGCCAAAGCCCGTATTGCCATTCCATATTTTGTTCTGTATAGTACCCACAATACTGAGGTAAGTATAAGAACGGTTACAATCGGTATAATTATTACTGTAACAGGTAGATATATATTATCTATATGGAAGACCTTTGTTAAATAGTCAGGGGCATTAAAAGCTCTTGGAACGCCTCCGAATATGACATTGAAAAGATTCTCAAGAAAAAAACTGATGCCGATAGCTGTAATAAGCAGAGATATTTTTGGAGCTTCTCTCAATGGTTTGTAAGCAATTTTATCCGTCAGTATTCCTACAAGAATAGAGCCAATGATTCCCAGTAAAACCGATGGAATAAACGGGACTCCGGCCGCATAGGCGAGATAGGTCAGAAATGCACCGACCATCATGATATCTCCATGGGCAAAATTGATCAGTCGCAATACACCGTATACCATTGTATAACCAATAGCAATAAGGGCATACATACTGCCAAGGCTCGCACCATTAATCAGCTGTTGCAAAAAAGTAGTAAAGTCCATCTGCTTCCTTATGTTTTAAATAGTAATCTCTTTTTGATATCGCAATTAATATAGAAACATCCAAAAAAGATCTATGAGTTTAGCCGGCATAAGCCGACTAAAAATAATTATGGGTTTACAGTAGTCTTGTATGCAAACTTGCCGTCTTTGACGACATTTACAACTGCAGATTTAACTGCATCCCCATTTTCGTTTATAGTGATTACGCCTGTAATGCCTTTGTAGCCTTTTGTGCCACGAAGATTGCTGTTTATGCACTCTTTATCGTCACTGGCTTTGCCTGCATCGATACACTTGTTCATAGCACTCAGAATCATACCGTAAGCATCAGCAGCCAGTGCACCCATGGAGTCAGCAGACTTGTTGTACTTCTTGTGGAAAGCCTCTACATATGCTTTTGCTTCAGGTGAGCTTGCTGCTGCTTCGTTGAAGTGGTCTGTATACATAAATCCTTCTGCTGCTTTACCACCTATCTTGACAAGCTCAGGGAAGCCAACACCATCAGCACCAATAAATGGAGCATTTACACCCATTGCTCTGGCTTGTTTTACCATCAAAGCTCCCTCTGGGTAGTATCCGGTAAATGCAATAATCGCAGGATTTGCAGCTTTGATAGCTGAAACTTGTGCATTGAAGTCTTTGTCGCCTGAGTTGATAAGGACAGTTTTGACCACTTTGCCGCCGGCAGCCGCATAAGCTTTTTTGAATGCTTTAGATAGACCAACAGAGTAGTCCTGTTTCGCATCTGTAACTACCACGGCACTCTTAAGACCGTTATCCAGAGCATATTTTGCCATTACTGCACCCTGGAAAGGATCAATAAAGCATGCTCTTGTGACATATTTTTTGCCTTTGGTTACTCTAGGGTTTGTAGAAGCGTGAGTGATCATAGGTGTTTTTGCCTTTTCAGCTACCGGAGCCATTGCCATAGAGTTGCTTGATGCAACTTCACCAAGGATTACTGATACCTTATCTTTGTCAAGTAGTCTCTTGACTGCCGTAGCAGCCTCCACCTTGTCTCCTCTGTCATCAAGAACAACAAGTTTGACAGTATCTCCATTCTTAAGCTTATTACCTGCTTCGTAGGCTATATCCAGTCCACCTTTACTTGTCTGTCCAAATGCCGCAATTGGTCCAGTCAAAGGAAGTACAACTCCTATTTTGACCTCTTTTGCTATCGCCATACTACTTATAAGAGCAGTAGCTGCTACTATACTTAGCGTTTTTTTCATGTATTCTCCTTAAGATTTGATGTTTTTTATAGTATCTATTGCTTACTTTTGATTAACTTATAATTGCTAATTTGAAACAAAAATAGAACAATTAATGCATAAAATCTACACATGGGCTTATTTTTTTCTTTTTTATTCTTTTGAAAATTATACTTTTTTGGAACGATATTTTCAGGTTAGTATTTTTCTCATAAATTTTGCTTACTCTAAAGCCAAATGATACTATGATTACATAAGAGTTACAAGGAGAATTATGACGCTATTTCAACTGCTTTTACTGCTTGGTTCGGCTATTATTTTCTATATACTTTTTAAGCAGCTTTTTAGCGGTTCTTACCCAAAAAGAGGCATTGATTTTGAGGCTAAACTGCCGGATGAGCAGATAGGTGGCGTATCAAGAGCAGATAAAATATTTTCACGATCAAACCAGCAAAAAGACAGAATAGAAGAGCTGAATGAAGTGGCAGACAGGTCAGTGCAGGATGGCAATTGGCAAGAGGCTTCCAAGGCTTTGGGCAGTGCGCTTATAATAGATCCGGATAACACGGAAACTCTTTATAAGATGGCATTTGTTGAGTTTGAATCTGATCAACTGGAAAGTGCCAAAGAGAGATTGCAAAAGTTGATTGAATCAGAGCCAAACAATGACATGGCCCATGCCCTGCTCGCAAATATACTGCATAAGCTTGACAACAATGATGAAGCCCTCAGCCATCATAAGAGATCTATAGAGATAGATGATAGTTATGCCAATCACTATTTTAATTATGCAAACACACTTTATGATATGGGAAGAAATGATGAGGCACTGAATGCCTACAGGAGAGCCTATGAGCTTGATAATTCTCTTGACGATGCCAAAGAGATGATCAAAAAACTTTCGGAGCGATGAATGATGTCACAATGTTTTATAATGCAGCCTGCAACAGAAGATATTTTATTGAAAGTTACAAATGTATGCGCACTTTGCTATAGTGATATTGCTGTAGGTGATCCTATATATTATGATACGCAGAAATATCACTATGTTTGCCAGCATTGCCAGGAGCTTGAATGCCAAGTGATGAATGATCAGTGTGAAATAGTAGAGGATGAAGAGGGAGGGCTTTTCTGCTAAATTTCTCTCTAGGAGTCTGCTATATACCTGATAGCGTTTATGTAGCTTTGATTATTTAGTTTTGCATTTGTATATGCGATATCAAATGCTGTACCATGATCTACGGATGTTCTCAAGATCGGCAAATTTAATGATACATTTATACTTTCATCAAAATACAATGCCTTGAGTGGTGCCAACCCCTGATCATGATACATTGCTACATAATGTGTATATTGTTTCCGGATATGTGGAGTAAATGCAATATCCGGAACTAGCGGATCGGAGTAGACGGGATTGGCTTTGGGGTTGCTGTTTTTGATCGTTGTATTGGCATTATCTATTGCTTCTTGGATAATTTTTTCTTCATCTCCCAAAACACCACCATCTCCTGCGTGAGGATTGAGACCCAAGACCGCTACTGTTTGTATAGGTTTTATGCCGTTATAAAAATCTATTAAAAATTTGGTCAAACTCTTTTCGTTGATGCTGCCAGCAACATCCCTCAAAGGAATATGCTCAGTAAACAGTGCTACATACATTTTGGGCGAGCCAAGCATCATAATGGCATCTTCTTTGTAGATATCTCTTAGGGCATCTGTGTGACCTTTGTAGTCAACGCCTGCAAGCTCCCAAGCTTTTTTGTGTATCGGAAGTGTGCAGATAGCATCTACTTTTTGCTCATTTGCAAGCTCTATTGCTTTAATAAACGAATCAAAGGAGTAACGCCCACTATCAGGGGATATTTGAGATGGTCGGATGTCAAATTTCAAAGAAAAATCATCTACAATAGCGAAATTTTTTGGTATATCTATACCCAATTTTTCTGATGCTTCTTTTAGCATATATTTATCGATGCAATATATCGGTTTTACATATTGTGATATTTTATCATGATTTTCCAAGGCTAGCTGTATCCCTATGCCATTAAGATCGCCGATAGAGATGGCTATACTTTTCATAAATTTACCTTTTTGTTTACCTATTAGCCATTTATCAGTGACTTCATATCCAATATCGCTCTCTCAAGTCCTGTGTATATAGATCTTGCGATTATACTTTGACCTATATTTAGCTCTTCTATGGCATCTATCTCTGCAATTGCTTTAACATTTTGATAGTTGAGTCCATGTCCTGCTGCTACTCTAAGTCCAAGCTCTAATGCATTATAACTTAGCTCAATAAGGTTTTTTAGCTCATCTCTAAAGATCTTTTTTAGCTCTTCTCTGCTTAAGTCAAGTTCATTAATCGCATATTTGGTATTTTTCCAGTTGCCATATAGCATGCCGTGTACATTGGCATATTTTCCTGTGTGAAACTCTACCCACTCAGCTCCAAGATCTCTTGATGCCTCTATCGCCTCTTGTGTGGGGTCGACAAATAAGGATACCTCAATCTCGGCATCGTGCAGTCTATTGATTGCCTCTACGAGCTTGTATTGTGATCCAGTTACTGCCAATCCCCCCTCTGTCGTAATCTCTTCTCTCTTTTCGGGCACCAATGTGACACGATGCGGCTTGAGACGACATGCTATATCTATCATCTCCGGAGCTATGGCGCACTCCATATTGGTAGGAAGCATAGAGAGTTTGACAATATTCTCGACATCAATATCCTGCATATGCCGTCTATCCTCTCTAAGATGAAATGTGATCTGGTCAGCGCCGGCTCTTTTGCATATAGCAAGTGCATCCATAGGATCCGGATCAGCCACTTTTCTGGCTTCTCTCAAAACAGCAATGTGATCTATGTTGATACCAAGTTTCATATTTTTCCTGAATTGTTTAATCTCTATTATTGAATTATATCAAAATATTGCAAATATATTATAAGAAGCCTAATGCTATTTTAACAAAAAAAGGAGTGGAAATTCTGGTGCAATACAATGCAAGTATATACAGCAGCGCAATATTCAACCTTATGCATAGTTCATGGGGGGGATGTCTGTGCAAAAGGTATAAATATTACGCTGGTATATATACTTAACATTGTCTATATTTATATTGAAAAGGCTTAGCCAAATATGTGCGATATATGTAGATATGTGACAACAGGTAACTCGGCAATCTCGTATAGAGATCCTAAGCTTTCCGTCCCTACCTCGCGATAGGTTTGGCCTTTTCTGTTCAAGTGAAAGAATTTTATCATATTAATTCTAAAATAAATGAGTAATATATAAAATTTTTTTTATAAATGTTAATATTACAGAGATTATGATAAAATCTTCAAATTATTATTTGGGGCAAAAGCTCTTTTTTAAGGTGTAAAAATGAAAAATAGAGATATCAAAAAAGCTGTTTTGGCTTATAGCGGCGGATTGGATACAAGCATTATCCTCAAATGGCTCCAAGATGAGTATGGTTGTGAAGTGGTGACATTTACGGCTGATCTTGGACAGGGTGAAGAGGTGGAGCCTGCACGACAAAAAGCATTAGATCTTGGCATCAAGCCGGAGAATATTTTTATTTTGGATTTGAAAGAGGAGTTTGTCAAGGATTTTGTATTTCCAATGTTTAGAGCAAATGCTATCTATGAGGGTGAATATCTGCTCGGAACCTCAATCGCAAGACCGCTGATTGCCAAAAAGCAGATTGAGATAGCACATGAGACAGGTGCAGATGCTGTTGCTCACGGTGCTACCGGCAAAGGAAATGATCAGGTAAGATTTGAGCTTGGATACCTGAGTCTAGATCCAAATATTGCTGTGATAGCTCCTTGGAGAGAGTGGGATCTAAACTCTAGAGAGAAGCTTTTGGCGTATGCTGAGAAGCATGGTATAGAGATAGACAAAAAGGGTAAAAAATCTCCATACTCTATGGATGCAAACCTTCTTCACATCTCTTACGAAGGACAGATACTTGAAGATCCAAATGCCGAGCCTGAGGAGGATATGTGGCAATGGACCAACTCTCCAGAGGAGGCTCCAGATAAAGCTGAATATATAACGATAGGCTATGAGAAGGGTGACCCCGTCAGTATCAACGGAGAGAAACTAAGCCCGGCAACTATACTAAAAACACTCAATGAGTATGGCAACAAGCACGGCATAGGAAGAATCGATATAGTCGAGAATAGATATGTAGGAATGAAGGCACGCGGGTGTTACGAGACACCGGGTGGAACCATTATGCTCAAAGC
>CAZVPN010000010.1:1211-3404 GCA_964628135.1 uncultured Campylobacterales bacterium | reverse complement strand
TACAACCAAAAAGATGCCGAGGGCTTTATCCGTCTCAATGCTCTAAGATTTATAATCGAAGGACAAAAACAACCCCAAAGAAGAGCCTATGAAGAGGAGGAGATCTGCAAGATCGAGACCAAATCTGTCACTGTATGCGAAAAAATCAAGAGATTTTTTGGATTTGGCAACACTAAGGGTAAAAAATAATCACAAACCTATCGGCGTATAGAAAGTAGCCTATATGCCATATAGTTTGAGCAGCTTCTTGGGATCACTACTTCTGCCAAGCCACTTTTTGTAGAGCTTGGACATATCCTCTATAGCACCTTGAGAGAGGATATGCTCTTTATACCCTTTTGCTTTTTGGGTATCAAAACCACTCTTTTCATCTAGACATTCAAAAAATGCATCCGCACTCAATACCTCTGCCCATTTGTAGCTATAGTATCCTGCAGCGTATCCTCCTGCAAAAATATGACTAAAGCCATGTTGAAATTTATTGTAAGTTGGAGGCTTTAAAAGAGCCGTTTTTTCTCTAATACTATCTAGTAGCTCTTGAACCTGCTCTGCTTGATATAGTTTTTGATGAAGCTTAAAATCAAAGAGCGAGAACTCCACTTGCCTTAGTATCGATAGGGCAGCTTGGAAGTTTTTACTCTCCTTTATCTTTGCTAGCATCTCTTTTGGGATAGGCTCATTTGTCTGATAGTGAAAACCAAATCTTTGCAGTATCGCCTCTTCATAGGCAAAATTCTCCAAAAATTGAGATGGAAACTCCACCACATCCCAAGCTACACCATTGATACCCGATATATCATGCTCTTGAACTTTGCTAAATAGATGGTGTATCGCATGACCCATCTCATGAAAAAGTGTCACGACATCATCGTGTCTAAGCAGAGAAGGTGTCTCTTGTGAAGATGGGGAGAAATTGCATACTACAAATGCAGATGGTAGATGCTGATTGCCTTGGGTGTCTTTGAAGTGAGTCTGCCAATCATTCATCCATGCTCCGCCTCTTTTTTCTTTGCGTGCATCGAGGTCAAAATATATGCGTCCAGCAATTTTGTCATTTTCAAATATATCATAACTCTTGACACACTCATGCCAAGTAGGCACCTGCACGGATTTAAATTTGATATCAAAAAGTTCACTAACCAAATCAAGAAGCCCGCCAAGCACCTTTGATTGCTCAAAATATGGCTTTGTTTCGCTCTCGTCAAAATCAAATTTTTGCTTTTTTAGTTTTTGTGAATAGTAGGCTACATCATGACTTTGAAGCTCAACATTGTCACTATTTTTGGCAAAAGCTTTTAGCTCCTCAAGCTCTTGCTTGGCTTGTGGCAAGGCTGAATCTGCAAGTTGATTCAAAAACTCAATAACACTCTCTTGGCTTGATGCATCTCTAGTTTGTAATGCATATTGGGCATAATTTTCAAATCCCAAAATCTCAGCCTTCTCTTTGCGAAGCCTCAAAAGCTCATCTATTATCTCTGCATTTTGTGGTGCTCTTGTGCTGTATGCACGATATAGCTCCTCTCTATATCCTCTGTTTGGACCATATGTCATATATGATATATAGCTTGGCATTTGGAGGGTAAAGCGATATTTGCTCTTGCCATCTTGCTCTATTTTGGCAGACTCTATATCTGAGATAGGCATACCCTCGATATCTTTTGGATTATCTATAATAAGCTCATATTTGGATGTTGCATCAAGGAGATTTTGAGAAAATTGATTGGAGAGCTCTGATAATCTAAGAGAAATCTCTTCTAGTCTATCTTTTTTCTCTTGTGATAGCTCTATGCCGGAGAGTCTAAAGTCTCTAAGGGTATTATCCAGCACTCTTTTTCTATCCGGCTGATTTTCATCTATCTCTTTTATCTTCTCAAAAAGTTCAACATTTTGTGCCATTTTGGAGTGAAATTTGCTCAAAATTGGTATGCACTCCTCATAGGCCTTTTGTGTATCATCTGAATTGAGCACACTATTTAGATGTGAAAGCGGAGTAAAAAATACTCCAAGCTCCTCATCCATATCCTGAAGAGGCTTTAGCATCGTCTCATAAGTTGGGTTTTGATTTTTTGTTAGATTGTCTATCTCTTTGTTGTGTTTATCAAGAAGTGCTTGAAGCTGTTTTGGAAAGTTGGCTATATCCTCTATTTGAAAGTTTTGAAACATATGCAATTTACCCTTGTAAATTTAATTTTT
>CAZVPN010000010.1:0-1111 GCA_964628135.1 uncultured Campylobacterales bacterium | reverse complement strand
TACGGAAGAAATTTTCTAGTAGCCAAAGGTTTTGCAAAAGTTGCCACTCCGGATGTAGTCGAGCAGTGGCAAAGAGAGAAAGAGGAGGCTCAGAAACAGCTTAAAGAGGAGCTAAAAAGACTCGAAGCCGAGAAGCTTACATTGGAAGCTACACAAATCAAGATAGAGAAGCCAATAGCGCCGGTAGGCATCAAAGGCTCGGTAGGCAATGCCGACATAGCTGATGCAATACTTGAGCAGCTTGATATAGAGATTGACAAGAAAAACATAGGGCTAAAAAAGGCCATCAAATCAACAGGCATACATGAAGTAGATGCAAAGCTTGGTCATGGAATTCACGCTGCACTTAAAGTAAATGTAATAGGAGTAGAGTAGATGTTTCACGCAACAACCATATTGGCTTATCGCGGTGATAATCATGCCGTCATAGGCGGTGATGGTCAAGTGACATTTGGCAACTCCGTGCTCAAGGGCAATGCTACCAAGATACGCACGCTATATGATGGCAAGATTTTGGCAGGCTTTGCCGGCAGCACGGCAGATGCATTCAATCTTTTTGATATGTTTGAAGGGATACTCAATGAAAAGAAGGGTGATCTGCTCAAATCGGTCATAGAGTTTTCTAAAAAGTGGCGAAAAGATAAGATGCTCAGACAGCTTGAGGCGATGATGCTTGTGCTAAACAATGAACATATTTTTATACTATCAGGCACAGGTGATGTGGTTGAGCCTGAGGACGGCAAAATTGCAGCCATTGGAAGTGGTGGCAACTTTGCTCTATCTGCTGCAAGAGCACTTGACAAGCACGCCAAACTGCCTGCCGATGAGCTCGTCAAAGAGAGCTTGAATATTGCGGGTGAGCTGTGCATATATACCAATAAAAATATTAAAATTTTGGAGTTGAAAAAGTGAAGCAATTACCAAACAATCTTACTCCCAAAGATATAGTATCGCATTTGGATAAATATGTCATAGGTCAAAATGATGCCAAAAGAACGATAGCAGTCGCACTAAGAAACAGATGGCGAAGGATACAGCTGGATGAGGATATGCAGCGAGATGTAGTGCCCAAAAATATATTGATGATCGGAAGCACCGGAGTGGGTAAAAC
>CAZVPN010000009.1:12035-21054 GCA_964628135.1 uncultured Campylobacterales bacterium | reverse complement strand
AGCTCTTTGTAGTGTTCCAGGTTTTGAAAAGCCTTTTCATATCTCCAGCGAAGCACAAACTCCATAATGTCATTTTTTTCTCCATCTTCAAGCTTCTCAGCTTTACCAAAATAGCTTAGGGAGATGTTTTTGGCTTTTTTCTTTCCATTTTTGTCAGGCTCATAGGTTATAGCGATTATTTGGCAGTATTTACCTGCCCTAATCTCGCCAAAGTCATCCTCCTTGAGCCCTATTCCGCTGATATTCATAGCCTTGTAGATAAAAATATTATTAAAATCGGGAGCCTTGTCATCTATATTCAGTTTTAGATAAAGTTGGGCTACTTTCATGAGGTTTTGAACTCTTGCAGTTTCGCTGCTTTCATCAATACCCATATGTGAGATAATATTTTGAGCAAGTTTTTTGTAGTCACCATCTGACTTTTGTGCATCATCTTTTGTAGAATTTTCAGGCTTTTTATCTTCTTGAGCATGAAGATTTTTTGGCTCATCACTACCAATTGTAACTTTTTCGGTTAATTTATCCTCAAGCTTATTGCTCAAAGCTTTTAGTCTATCCAATGTATTGCTCATAACCGCTCCTTGCCCAGTAAATAAGGCTATATAAATAAATATTAAGAAATACTACACTAATTAATATTAAATATATCTAAAAATATGAAAAAAATTATATAAAAATATATTAAATAGAGTTTTTTAATATTTAGAAATATATAAATATTTACTTAATTCTAATCTGTTAAAATACATCAAAACTTATATATATGGAAAAGAAAATATGGATTACCTTGAAATAAACGGCGGCAAAAAATTATCGGGTACAGTTACAATCAGCGGTGCCAAAAATGCTGCCCTACCCGTAATAGCAGCTACAATTCTAAGCGACAAAGAAGTTAAATTAACAAATGTACCAAATGTTGTAGATATCAGAACCCTGCTAAAACTACTTGATATGCTCGGTGCAAAAGTAGATCACAAAGATCACACAGCCAATATAAATTGCAGTAGCATTACCTCCACCAAAGCGGTATATGAGATAGTATCTCAGATGAGAGCATCTATCTTGGTGTTGGGTCCATTGTTGACTAGATTTGGTGAGTGTGAGGTGAGCTTGCCCGGTGGATGTGCTATCGGTCAACGCCCTATCGACTTGCATATCAAAGCTATGGAGGCTATGGGAGCTACCGTTGAGATAAAGAGTGGATATGTCAAGGCTATGGCACCAAATGGACTAAGAGGAGCCAAAATTATCTTTGACAAGATAACAGTAGGCGGAACGGAAAATGTCATAATGGCAGCAGCAATGGCACATGGAACTACCGAGATAATCAATGCAGCAAAAGAGCCTGAAATCACTCAATTGTGTGAAATGGTCGCATCTGCCGGTATCAAAGTCGAAGGTATAGGCACAAGCAAAATCACCATCGAAGGCAGCGCAGGTAAACCACTTGAGTTTTTTGAGCCGATTGAGATAATACCTGACAGGATAGAGGCCGGTACTTATCTGTGCGCAGGAGCTATGACATACTCAGAGATCACGCTTGATAAGGTAAATCAAGAGCATATACAGGCGTCGATAGACAAATTAGAGTCAATGGGGTGCAGCTTCAGCATAGATGGAGATAAAATCACCATTCATCCAGCCGACAAACTAAAATCGGTCAATGTGATAACTACTGAATATCCCGGATTTCCGACAGATATGCAGGCTCAATTTATGGCAGTGGCGACTATTGCAGATGGTGAGAGCTTGATAGAGGAGAGACTTTTTGAAAACAGATTTATGCATGTCAGTGAACTCAACCGTCTTGGTGCAGATATTTGGCTTAAAGGCAACACGGCAGCAGTGCATCCGGTAAAAGAGCTAAATGGTGCGACAGTAATGGCTACAGATCTTCGTGCCAGCTCAGCTCTTGTGCTCGCAGCACTTGCAGCCAAGGGAACAACACAGATAAAACGAATATATCATCTAGATAGAGGGTATGATGATCTTGAAGGCAAACTAAAAGCTCTCGGAGCAGATATTACACGCAAAAAGTAGCATGTGCTACTTGAGACTGGTAAATAATGTTACCATATAGCATAAACTACTTCTAAAAAATTACAAAATCCACTATTAACACTTTTGCATCTATATAGTTTTGTTATAGTTACATATTGAATTTTTTTACAAAAGGAGATGCAATGCCAAAAAAGCTATATTACCCAAATCCTGAATTTGCCAAAGATGCCGCTATACCCAGTATGGATGCCTATTGGGAGCTGCAAAATAGAGCCAAAGATGACTATGAGGGATTTTGGAAGGAGTTTGCCGATCAAAAAATCGATTGGCTAGAGCCATACGATAAAGTTTTGGATGAGAGTGATGCACCATTTTACAAATGGTTTACAGGCGGTAAAGTAAATATCTCAAACCAATGTATAGATAGACACTTGGACAAACGGGGCGATCAAACAGCCATACTTTTTGAGGGTGACAGAGGTGATGTGGAGCATATCAGCTACAACACCCTATCCAAAAGGGTCAACAAAATGGCAAATCTACTCAAAGAGAAATTTGGCATCACCAAAGGCGATAGAGTCGTCTTGTATATGCCGATGATTCCTGAAGCTGCATATGCGATGCTTGCCTGCACCAGAATCGGAGCGATCCACTCTATCGTATTTGGAGGATTCTCGGCAGATGCTCTCAGAGACAGGATCGAAGATGCCAAAGCCAAACTCGTCATTACTGCCGATGGTGCATACCGAAAAGGCAAACCATATCTGCTTAAACCTGTTGTTGATGAAGCCCTAAAAGATGGTGGTGATAGCGTAGAGGCCGTATTGGTCGTCAGGCGAAACAATGAAGAGATATTTTGGCAAGATGGCAGAGATTATGATTATAATGATCTCATCGATAACTACTCCGATGTTTGTCCTTTTGAGCCGATGGATAGTGAGGATCCTCTATTTTTGCTATACACCTCAGGCAGCACAGGCAAGCCAAAAGGTGTGCAGCACTCACAAGCTGGCTATATACTTTGGGCACAGATGACTATGGAGTGGGTATTTGATCTCAGAGAGGGTGATGTGTTTTGGTGCACGGCCGATATAGGATGGATCACGGGTCATACCTATATAGTCTATGGTCCGCTTGCAGCAGGCACTACCACAGTGATGTTTGAGGGTGTGCCTACATATCCTGATGCAGGAAGAGCTTGGAAGATGGTAGAGCAGCACAATATCACACAATTCTACACAGCCCCTACTGCCATAAGAGTGCTACACAAAATGGGAGAGGATGAGCCGTCAAAATATGATCTCTCATCCCTAAGAGTCTTGGGCACCGTCGGTGAGCCTATAGATCCTCCGGCTTGGAAGTGGTATTATGAGGAGGTGGGCAGCGGCAAATGTGCTGTTGTGGATACCTGGTGGCAGACTGAGACAGGAGGACATATGATATCGCCTCTACCGGGAGCTACCCCCATCAAGCCCGCTTGTGCTACATATCCACTGCCGGGAATTATGGCAGAGGTGATAGATAGAGACGGCACGCCAAAAGAGACGGGCGAGACCGGACTACTGTGTATCACAAGACCTTGGCCAAGTATGATACGCACTATCTGGGGCGATCCTGAGCGCTTCAAGAAATCTTATTACGGTGATGCAGTAAAAGATGGCAAGCCTGTTTACTTCTCGGGTGATGGAGCCATGGTAGATGAGGATGGCTATATCACGATCACCGGAAGAGTCGATGATGTCATCAATGTCTCTGGTCACAGAATGGGCACGGCTGAGATAGAGGCAGTAGTCAAGGAGGATAGCCTTGTAGCCGAAGTAGCTGTTGTTGGCAAGCCTCACGAGATCAAGGGCGAGTCTATCTTTATATACATAGTTCCAAAAGGCGAAATCAAAGATAATATTACAGAGCACATCAACGAATTAATAGGCAAGCATATCGGCAATATTGCCAAGGCTGATGATATTGTGGTGGTTCCGGGACTTCCCAAGACACGCTCAGGCAAAGTGATGCGAAGGATATTGCGTTCTATCGCCAAGGGTGAGCCGATCACTCAAGATATCTCTACGCTTGAAGATCCATCCATAGTGGCAGCTATTGAGAATGTTGTGCTCTCTTAGTCTGACTTATAAGGCACTTTGGCGCTAGGTGTTTTGTTGCTGACATTTTTGAGATGAACATCCTGATCATCAAAAAATATGTCGGCACCGAATGATCTGACCACCTTGCCCTTCTCTACTCCACCAAGAAAAAACGCCTCATCTACTCTGACATTCCATGCCTCAAATGTACGAATGACCCTTTCAAAAGTACTGAAATTGCGTGCAGTTATCAAGGCCGTCCTGATAGGTGATTTTTCAAGAGGGAATTTTGATTGGATAGCAGAGACCACCTTTAGAAGTTTTGCAAAAGGTCCTTTGGGTAGAGGTTTTTGAGCATTTTTTCGTTCGTGTTTCAAAAATGCCTCCAAACCCTTTTTCTTATATATCCTCTCTGAGGCATCTGAAAAAAGCACCGCATCACCATCAAAAGCTATGCGGACAGTGTGATCTTTGTTGCGCTTTTTGTATCTTTTGGGTATGATCCTTGCAGCTGCTATACCTGAATTGATAGCATCTTGTACATCATCTTGATGCGCTGATAAAAACAGATCTACTGAGAATGCCTCGAGATACCTTGATATAGACTCTCCCGCGCTCCACCCGGCTCTATCTATATCCAGCCCATAATGCTCTATCGATTTTCTGATACGCAGACCGGTAGCCGCGTTGTTGCGCGAGAGTATCACTACCTCTATAAGCTTTTCATCAAACTCTTTGTTTATCTCAAGCAGATTTTTAACAAATGCAAATGCAGAACCCGGCTTGAGTATGTTGCTTTCATTTTTGATCTGATATTTATAGTATGCAGAGAGACCCTTTTTGTCAAAGAGCCTGTTCTCCTCTTCAAGATCAAAGAGTGCTCTGGAGCTTATGGCAACAACGAGTTTGTTTTTAAGATCATATGCCACTGAACTTCTCTCAATTGGACGGCTGGAGCACTACTGCGCCGCTATTGCCCTCTTTCATCTTTTTTGACATGCCACTGTGTTTGATGGAGTTGATAGCATCATCGATATTTTTATCATTTTGCTTTTTTGCACTATCAATCAATCTATATGCCTCTTCAAAAGTCAATCTGTTTCCGCCGGATAGACCTTTTGCCATTTTATACTCGGCGATAGATGCTCTTGTGCCGCTACCTGCCACACCATCGATCCTGCCATGATAATAACCAAGCACTTTTAGCGCTGCCTGTGTTTTTCTGGCTTTGCCTCTGCTGCTGTTGTCATTTGATATCAACTCTCTATCCATATCAAAAAGATCACTAAGATATATCAGAGTATCTTTAACTTTTGGGTCCAGATACGCATTGTCTGTTATCTCGTAGGATCTGTTCATAGCTTTGATGGCAGATCTTGTTTCATATGAGTTTATCTGACCATCTATTGCGCCATGATAAAATCCAAGTGATTTTAATGACTTTTGTATTTTTTTCTCCGGGCTTGTTATTGCAACATGCTTCTTGACATGACGTATTTTGTGGTGTCTTGAACGTCTAATGACCCTGTGTCTTCTGACTCTTCTGTGATGATTGTTATCAATAGCATGCGTTACAATTGCGCTGCCGACAGCACCTACTACGGCTCCGGCAACAAAATCACCCGCATCAGCATATGCTGCACCGCTACCTAACAAAACTCCTGATAGCAATAGAGCTATTCCACTTTTTCTGATCATCTTACTCTCCTTCGATTTTTATATCGACAGTATAACATTAAATTGTGTCAAAATTGTGTAATAGCTGCCGGTTACTCCTTCAAAGTGATTTTTTGATACAATCGCGACTATATTTAAAGACAAGGTTTGACAGTGAGAACACACTATTGTGCAGATATTAATGAGAGTCATATAGGTCAAGTGGTGACGGTAGCAGGCTGGGTGTCCAGCCGTAGAGATCACGGTGGCGTGATCTTTATAGATCTTCGTGACAAGGATGAGGTGGTTCAGCTAGTTTGTGATCCGGCAGACAGTGCAGAGGCACACAAAGAGGCTGAAGAGGTGCGTGATCAGTTTGTCCTCATCGCAAGCGGCAAGGTCAGAGCCAGAGGAGAGGGTCTAGAAAATCCAAATCTCAAAACAGGTAAAGTGGAGATTGTGGTAGATAAACTTACTATCGAAAACCGCTCTTTGCCTATGCCGTTTGATTTGGGTGATGATAAGGTAAATGAGGAGATCAGGCTCAAGTATAGATATCTAGAGCTAAGGACTCAAAAGTCATACGATATCTTCAAGCTTAGATCCAAAGCTACAATTGCGGCTAGAAACTCGCTGGATGAGATGGGGTTTTTGGAGGTAGAGACTCCCGTCTTGACCAAATCTACACCCGAGGGTGCTAGGGATTATCTAGTGCCAAGCCGTGTGCATAGCGGAGAGTTTTATGCACTTCCTCAATCTCCTCAGCTATTTAAACAGCTTTTGATGGTGGGTGGATTTGATAGATACTTTCAGGTAGCTAAATGCTTCAGAGATGAGGATTTGCGTGCAGATAGACAGCCCGAATTTACACAGATAGATGTAGAGATGAGCTTTTGTGATCAAGAGGATGTCATAGGCGTGGCTGAGAAGCTGATCTATGATGTGTTTGATAAGTGCGGTTTTGAGATACCAAACAAATTTGCACGCATCACATACAAAGAGGCGATGGAGAAGTATGGCTCTGACAAGCCTGATCTTAGATATGATCTTGCAATGGTAGATGTGATAGATATATTTGCCAAGTGCGATAATGAGATATTTGCCAACATAGCCAAGATGCCAAAAAGAAACAGAATCAAAGCACTCAAAGTGCCAAATGGCGACAATATCTTCTCCAAACGACAAATGAAGGGCTTTGAGGATTATGTGCGTAAATTTGGTGCCCAGGGACTGGGATATTTTCAGATGAAAGAGGATGGACTCAAAGGACCGCTTACAAAATTTTTCACCGATGAGGATCTAGAAGAGATCATCAAAAGAACCGATCTAAAGGTAGGTGATGTAGTATTTTTCGGTGCCGGCGACAAAAAAGTGGTGCTTGATTACATGGGAAGATTTAGGATCTATCTTGCTGAGCTTATGGATATCATTCCTGAGGATAAGTTTGAGTTTGTATGGGTAGTTGATTTTCCTATGTTTGAGGTAGAGGATGGCAAAGTAAAAGCTCTGCACCATCCATTTACAATGCCAAAATCACTCGATAGTGAAGATATTGAGGAGATCGAATCGATCGCATATGATATCGTGCTCAACGGCACTGAGCTTGGAGGCGGATCGATCCGTATTCACAAAGAGGATATCCAAGAGGAGATATTTAAGCTTCTCGGTATATCTGAGGAGGAGGCGACTCAAAAGTTTGGCTTCTTGCTTGATGCACTCAAATTTGGTGCACCGCCACACGGCGGCTTTGCGATAGGACTGGATAGATTGATTATGCTTATGAGCAAAACTGAAAGTATCAGAGATGTCATAGCATTCCCAAAAACTCAAAGAGCACAATGTCTGCTCACACAAGCTCCAAGCCCTGTGGATGCAGAGCAGCTAAAAGAGCTAAGTCTAAGAATCAGACAAATCCCATCGGCATAAGATGCAAAGGTGCGCAACTGTGCACCAATGATGTAACAAACAACTAAATAGATATCTCGCATAAAAGGAAACAAAATGAAAAAACTATTTTTGATAATCGGAGCTCCGGGATCCGGCAAAACAACTGATGCCAGCTTGATAGCTCAAAAGCACAGCGACAAGATAGTCCACTACTCTACCGGCGATATGCTCAGAGCAGAGGTAGATAGCGGCAGTGAACTTGGCAAAACCATAGAGAGCTACATCTCTAAGGGTGCTTTGGTGCCGCTTGATATCATAGTAGATACCATAATGACTGCTATCAAAAATGCTCCTGTTGATACTATCTTGATAGATGGATACCCTAGAAGCGTAGAGCAGATGAATGCCTTTGATGAGATAGAGGCAAAAGAGGATAGCGTCAATCTCCAATCTGTGATCGAAGTGCGTGTAAGTGAAGATGTGGCAAAAGAGAGAATCTTAGGTCGTGCGGCTGAAGCAGCTCCCGGTGAAGGCAGAAGCGATGACAAGATAGAGGTATTTTACGACCGTATGAAGATATATACCGATCCACTCTCAGAGATACAAAAGTTCTATACCGACAAAAATCTACTGCATGTCATAAATGGCGAGAGAACATTAGAAGAGGTAGTTGATGATATGGAGAGATATATTTTGGATAGCATCTAATCCAAATAATAAATATATGCTAGACCGATAAAGGTCAGCATATTAGTTGTTTAGGCATTGAATATCTGCGGTGCTCCGAGTTGAGCATGGATCTCATTTGCCTCTTGCGGAGTAATTCTTAGAGCTTGAGCCAACTCTCCAAGATACTGTGCTTCACTATTTTGATCCAAATCTATCGCAGATAGAGATAGTGCATATATCTGATGCTCCATGCCTCTTGGCACGCTATTGGCGAATGCTTGCACATCAAGCGGTGCGTTAAATTCAGACTCAATATAAGCCTTCTCTTCATCTGTTAGCTCTCCTAATTTTGCCAAAAGCTTTTGTTGCTCATTTTGATCAAAACTTCCATCGGCTTTTGCGGCATTGACCATTGCTTTGATTACAAGTTTTGCCTGATCGTTTACTTGTGAAGCATCCAAATCCGACGGCAACATACTATTGTCATCTGCATCTGGAGTTTGATGAGAGCTGCTGGCCACCTGACCATACTTTGCCAAAGCTCCACCTATAAGGCTGCCAAGCCCACCTTTGCCTATGCCCAGCATATCTTCAAGTTTTTTGGCATCTATCTGCGGGTTGCCGGTTGCAACATCGGCACTATTTGCTGAGCCTCCGCCCAATACAGAACCGAGAATATCACCTAGTCCACCACCTGAAGAGGAGTTTGAAGAGCTAGAGCCACC
>CAZVPN010000009.1:9132-11935 GCA_964628135.1 uncultured Campylobacterales bacterium | reverse complement strand
AGATAGACTTGTGCACCTTTACCCATACGATTGTCAAAGTTTCTAGTAGATGTAGAAAATACTGTTGTATTGTCACCAACTCTAGCTTGGTTACCCATACACAATGAACATCCCGGTATCTCCGTTCTGGCTCCTGCGGCTCCAAAGATAGAGTAGTATCCCTCTTCAATCAGCTGCTTCTCATCCATTTTGGTAGGAGGAGTGACCCAAAGTCTGGATTTGACGGCACCCTCGCCTCTAAGCACTTCACCAAGAGCTCTAAATAGACCTATATTTGTCATACAGCTACCGACAAATACTTCATCGATGCTGTCTGTAGGTCTATTTGGATCTGCAAGAATTTCGCTCAAAGTAGCCACATCATCAGGATCATTTGGACAAGCTAAAATTGGCTCAGTAATCTCATTTAGATCTATCTCGATGACCGCCGCATACTCTGCATCCTTGTCAGCCTCAAGCAGCTCAGGATTTGCTATCCACTCTCTCATCTTGTCAGCTCTTCTTTGGAGTGTCTCCTTATCCTCATAGCCCTGCTCTATCAACTCCTCTATAAGCTTTATATTGGAGTTTAGATACTCAATGATTGGCTCTTTGTTTAGTTTGACCGTGCAAGCTGCTGCACTTCTCTCAGCCGATGCATCAGAGAGCTCAAATGCCTGCTCACACTTTAGATTTTCAAGCCCCTCAATCTCCAAGATTCTTCCGGCAAAGATATTCTTTTTGTTCTTTTTGTCCACCGTCAAAAGACCCTCTTTGATAGCTTGATATGGTATAGCATTGACCAAATCTCTGAGCACAATACCCGGTTGCATCTCACCTTTGAATCTAACCAAAACAGACTCTGGCATAGTAAGAGGCATCATCCCTGTAACCGCTGCAAATGCTACAAGTCCCGAACCTGCAGGAAAGCTTATACCGATTGGGAATCTTGTGTGGCTATCTCCGCCTGTGCCCAAAGTATCAGGCAGTGTCATTCTATTGAGCCAGCTATGAATTACCCCATCACCTGGTCTGAGCACAAAGCCCTTTCTTGCCGTCCAAAATTTTGGAAGCGTGTGTTGAAGTTCGATATCGGCAGGTTTTGGATATGCAGCGGTATGGCAAAATGACTGAAGGACAAAATCGGCACCAAAATTGAGTGCTGCAAGCTCTTTGATCTCATCTCTAGTCATCGCTCCGGTGGTATCTTGGCTACCTACGGTGGTGCAGACAGGCTCACAATACATACCCGGTCTCACACCCTCCATATTTGCCGCTTTTCCTACCATTTTTTGTGCTAGCGTATAACCCTTTGTGTTGCCTTCAGGCTGCTGAGGGGTCATAAATATATCACCGCTATCCATTCCAAGTGCCTCTCTGGCTTTTGCGGTAAGACCCTTGCCTATGATTAGAGGGATTCTACCTCCTGCACGGACTTCATCTGGTAGAGTATTTGGCTTGAGCTCAAACTCACTCACCACTTCGCCATCTTTATATATCTTGCCCTCATAAGGTTTGATAGTAATCACATCACCCGTCTCTAGCTTATCAACCGGTGCCTCAATAGGTAGTGCACCGCTATCCTCGGCCGTATTGAAAAAGATTGGAGCAATGATGGATCCGATCACAACTCCGCCGGTGCGTTTGTTTGGTACACCTGGGATATCTTTGCCTATATGCCACTGCACAGAGTTGATACCCGATTTTCTAGAGCTGCCTGTGCCTACTACATCACCTACATATGCCAGTGGATGCCCCTTCTCTTTGAGTTTTGCCATAGTCTCAAGAGGCTTCTCCATACGAGCTACCAACATAGAGTTGGCGTGTAGCGGTATATCGGCTCTAGTAAATGCCTCAGAAGCAGGTGAGAGATCATCGGTGTTTGTCTCTCCGGGGACTTTATATACAGTTACGGTAATCTCTTCGGCAAGTGGTTCTTTGGAGGTAAACCACTCGGCATTTGCCCAAGACTCTATCACCTCTTTGGCATATTTGTTACCTTGATCCATTAGTGATTTGACTGTTTCAAAATCTCCATAGATCAAAATTGTGTGCTTGAGCTCATTTGCCGCTGCTTGAGCTATCTCTTTATCATCACTCTTCAATGCTTCGATAAGTGGTCCTACATTGTAACCTCCAAGCATCATACCAAGTATCTCTATGGCATCTTTTGGTGAGATGACATCTGATTTTGCTTTGCCTGATACCAAATCATTCAAAAATGCCGCTTTGACATATGCTGCATCATCTACTCCTGCCGGAATATGATTTTTGAAAAGATCAAGCAAGTACTCAGGCTCTTTTACCGGACTCTGCTTAAGTAGCTCAATCAGCTGGGCTGTCTGCTTCACATTCAAAGGAAGCGGCGGCACTCCAAGCTCTGCACGCTCAGCTGTGTGCTGCTTATACTCTTCTATCAAACCCATTTGTGGTCTCCTATTTTAGTTATTTATGTTGATTATAATAGCTAAAAAAGGTTTTGAAATTTACTCTTTTGGAATTTGTTGATAAATAGTTAAAATGTGTGTAGCAGATAGTTACATCTGCTACAATTTTTTATAGTGCGTTATTTTTTCTTTCTAAAAAGATAGTATTGTTCTTGCTTGAGTATCTTCTCCAGATAATCCTCGTCCGCCTTTTTGACACTCTTCCATATACCTGAGGGCATCCTCACCTCAAGTTTGCCCTTTTCTCTAAGCTTGATGATCTTTTTGGGACTCAAAACCTTTTCTACCGGAGAGAAATCCTCGCTACTTAGATCTACATCATCTCTATAGAACATAGTTTGCTTTTTGAAGTTACCCCAACCAGGGATGCCATCTTC
>CAZVPN010000009.1:0-9032 GCA_964628135.1 uncultured Campylobacterales bacterium | reverse complement strand
TATTGCTCAATCACTATATCCCTCGATGTCCTTTTTATACTACATTTTTCGCCTTTAGACGCACGGGTGTGCACCCTCCTCTTTTTGCATAATCATATTTTTTAGAATCAGCCATTATTTCGTCGTTCTATACTATTAGAATTAGTTTACATATTAATAAATATAAGGATTGTATTATGTCAAAAAACAGTTGGATAACAGGCTTCCCGAGAATTGGTGAGCAAAGAGAATTAAAAAGAGCTTTGGAGAGCTATTGGAGCGGTAAGGCTACCTTTGAGCAGCTTCAGCAAACAGCAAAAGAGCTAAGAGCTAGACACTGGAGATACCAACAAGAGGCGGGTATTGAGTATATCAGTTCAAATGATTTTTCACTATATGACAATATGTTAGATACCTCTATAATGCTTGGTGCGATACCTAAAAGATTTGCCAATCTAGATGGCGAAGAGCTATACTTCTCCATGGCAAGAGGCAACAAAGATGCAGTAGCTATGAGTATGACAAAGTGGTTCAATACAAACTACCACTATATTGTGCCGGAGTTGTCGCAAAATGACAATTATAAGCTTGATGCTTCAAAAATAGTAGATGAGTATAATGAAGCCAAAGAGCTTGGCATCAAAACAAAGATCAATATCATTGGCCCGATTACATACCTATCTCTATCACGCCGCATCGAACAGGGTGAGCCTTTGGAGCTTCTATATAAGATACAGCCACTCTACGAGGAGCTAATCGGTATTATCTCAAAGCTTGATGAGCACATTACGCTACAAATAGATGAGCCATATTTTGTAAAGGACTTAGATACAAAAGCTTTAAGTCTGATCAAACCTACCTATGATGCACTATGTAGCGTAGCAGATAATGTCGATATAGTCGTGGCTACATACTTTGAGCACTCCAATGAAGCAAACAAAATCTTGGTAAATACTCCTATATGGGGTTTGGCACTTGATTTTGTGCATGGTGGTGACAATCTAAAGTCACTTGAGTATATTGCAAATAGCGACAAGAGATTGATAGCGGGTGTGGTAGATGGTAGAAATATATGGAAAAATGACATCAAGCAGACTCTAACTTTGCTAGATCAAATATCTGAAAAAATAGACAAAGACAAAATCATAATCTCAAGCTCTAGTTCGCTTTTGCATGTGCCATTTAGCCTAAAATATGAGCAAAAAATGGATACTCAGATCAAAAATTGGCTTAGCTATGCAGTAGAAAAACTGGGTGAAATTTCATTGATCGCGAAAATATTTGATCAAGGTGAAGGCTCTTTGAATGATGAGCAAAAAGCTACCCTCCAAGCAAATATAGATGCAAATATAGATAGAAAAGCATCCAAACTTATCCACAACAAAGCCACACAAGATAGAGTTGCAAATATTAGCAAATTTGATAGAGGAATGGATTTTGAAGATAGAATAAAGCTCCAAAGAGAGGCGTTGGGATATGGGATACTTCCTACCACGACTATCGGCTCATTTCCACAAACGGATGAGATCAGAAGAGCAAGAAGAGAGTTCAAAAAGGGTGATCTATCCTCTGAGGATTACAAGCAGGTAATGAGAGAGTATATCGATGATTGTGTCGCTTGTCAAGAGGAGTGTGGGATAGATATTTTGGTGCATGGTGAACCTGAGAGAAATGATATGGTGGAGTATTTCGGTGAGCAGCTTGATGGCTTTGGATTTAGCGAAAACGGCTGGGTGCAAAGCTATGGCAGCAGATGCGTCAAGCCTCCGTTTATCTATGGCGATGTCAGTCGTCCAAAACCTATGACAGTAGAGTGGATAAGCTATGCACAAAGCAAAACCGATAAGGTAATGAAGGGTATGCTAACGGGACCTGTGACTATACTCAATTGGTCTTTTGTCAGAGATGATCTGCCTAGAAGCGAAGTGAGCAAACAGTTGGCACTTTGTATATATGATGAGATAAGCGATCTTCAAGATGCGGGTATCAAAATCGTGCAGGTAGATGAAGCAGCATTCAAAGAGGGCTATCCGCTAAGAAAAAGCAAAATAGGTGAATATGAATCTTGGGCGGTAAGAGATTTCAAGATTGCAACAAGTGCAGCCAAACCCCAAACACAGATACACACGCATATGTGCTATAGCGATTTCAATGATATCATACATACCATTGAGGCTATGGATGCAGATGTCATATCGATAGAGACCTCAAGAAGCGGCAACAGACTACTCAAGATATTCAAAGAGAGTGGATACAGACAAGAGGTAGGACCGGGAGTATATGATATACACTCACCTCGTATCCCGTCGGTAGATGAGATAGTCACACAGATCAAACTGCTACTTGAAGTTTTGCCAAAAGAGCAGCTTTGGATCAACCCCGACTGCGGACTCAAAACAAGAAAATGGCAAGAGGTTAAGCCAAGTCTCAAAAATATGGTAAAAGCTGTTGAGATAGTCAAGAGTGAGGTGGGAGCATAGCTCTACCCTGCTCATGGCATTATAAATTGGTATTGTTTCATATTTATTTCAAAATAAATTTATATTTAGCTAAAAAATAAGATTCACTCAAGAAAGATAGGAATATAATTTTCTTAATAAAAGAATAAAGGAAAATTATGAGCAGCCTAATAGAGGGTTATTTGGGTGTTACGAAAGAGGGAAAGAGAAGCAGATTGCCTGCTAAGCTCGACTGGTGGCAGAGTGCAACCGGGCTATTTTTGGGACTATTTATGTGGGCGCATATGCTTTTTGTTTCAACGATTCTGGTCAGCAAGGAGTTTATGTATAAAGTAACCAAAATGTTTGAAGGGAGCTTTATTTTCGGTTATGCTCACAGCAAACCCATACTGGTGAGTGTCGCGGTGTTGATAATCTTTATTATTTTTATAGTTCATGCGGCACTGGCCTTAAGAAAATTTCCAACAAAATATAGAGAATATAGGAGCATAAAAACTCATATCAAGGCTCTCAAACACGAAGATACAACATTGTGGTTTGTCCAAGTGTATACCGGATTTGCAATGATGTTTCTCGGTTCTGTTCATCTATATGTGATCATGACACAGGCCGATAGAATAGGACCATACGGCTCTGCTGACAGAATGGTGAGCGATTGGATGTGGCCTCTTTATATACTTTTGCTTTTGGCGGTAGAGTTGCATGGCTCAATAGGACTTTATAGGCTCTCTGTCAAGTGGGGCTGGTTTGACGGCAAAAACCCCAAAGCAACACGAAACAGGCTCAAAAAGCTCAAATGGGTCATTACTCTGTTTTTTCTTATTCTTGGATTCACTACTCTTGGTGCATATATAAAGATAGGCTTGGAACACAAAAATGACTATGGCAAAAGATACACCCCAACCTACCTGCAAAAATCAATATCTCAAACAAAAAGGATGCCTAAATGAGAATAATATATAGTGATGCACTTATTGTCGGTGGTGGTTTGGCTGGTCTTAGAGCTGCCGTTGCAACACAAAACAGAGGGCTCAATACTATTGTGCTCTCTCTGGTGCCCGTCAAAAGATCACACTCTGCTGCTGCACAGGGTGGGATGCAGGCAAGCTTGGCAAACTCCAAAATGTCAGAAGGAGATAATGAGGATGTTCACTTTGCTGATACGGTCAAAGGAAGCGACTGGGGCTGCGATCAAGATGTAGCAAGAATGTTTGTCCAGACTGCCCCAAAGGCTATCAGGGAGCTTGCCAATTGGGGTGTCCCGTGGAGCAGAGTTCGCAGAGGTGATAGAGAGGTGGTTATAAATGCCCAAAGAACGACAATAACTGAGAGTGATGAAGCACATGGACTGATTACTTCCAGAGATTTCGGGGGCACAAAAAAGTGGCGCACTTGCTATACATCGGATGCTACCGGTCATACGATGCTTTTCAGTGTAGCTAATGAAGCTCTAAAAAATAATGTTGATATAAGAGATCGCAAGGAGGTATTATCACTAATCCACAAAGGAGACATCTGTTACGGGGCGGTAGTTCGAGATTTGGTAACGGGTGAATTGGAGGGATATATTGCTAAAGGCACGCTGATTGCTACCGGCGGATACGGGAGACTCTATCAGACAACTACCAACGCAGTAATATGCGAAGGAACAGGACAGGCAGCAGTGCTCGAAACCGGCATAGCTACACTTGGTAATATGGAAGCAGTTCAGTTTCACCCTACTCCGATCGTGCCTTCGGGTATACTGTTGACTGAGGGGTGTCGTGGTGACGGTGGTGTGCTTAGAGATGTTGATGGATATAGGTTTATGCCGGATTATGAGCCGGAGAAGAAAGATCTGGCATCAAGAGATGTGGTAAGCCGCCGAATGATGGAGCATATCCGCAAAGGAAAGGGTGTGCCTTCGGAATATGGAGATCATTTGTGGCTGGATATCTCTATACTTGGGCGTGAACATATAGAAAAAAATCTCCGAGATGTTCAAGATATCGCCAAGGTATTCAATGGAATCGATCCGGCTGATGAAGGTGAAGCCGGATGGCTGCCGGTTAGACCGGCACAGCACTATTCAATGGGGGGCATACGCACCAAACCTACCGGAGAGTCACAAAATATGCATGGATTGTTCTCCTGTGGTGAAGCTGCCTGTTGGGATCTGCATGGCTTCAACAGACTGGGAGGAAACTCTGTAGCAGAAACTGTTGTGTCCGGCATGATAGTCGGCGACTATCTTGCACAGTATTGTCTGGAGAACGAGATAGATATAGATACACATTCTGTGCAGGAGGCAATAAAAGAGCAAGAGAATTATATAGATGAAATACTCTCCAGAGAAGATGGGGAGAATATATTTGCAATCAAAAAACAGATGCAAAAGATAATGGATGAAAAGGTTGGCATCTTCAGAAATGAAGATGGACTTCAAAGTGCCGTAGATGAACTGCAGGAGCTTCTAAAAAGAAGTAAAAAGGCATATGTAAAAAACAAAACAAAATCAGGCAATCCTGAGCTCGAAGAGGCATATAGAGTTCCAAAAATGCTCAAACTTGCTATAAGTGTTGCCTATGGTGCCCTGCTCAGAAAAGAATCCAGAGGTGCACACTATAGAGAAGACTATCTCAAGCGAGATGATGCAAATTGGCTTAAACGAACCTTGGTCAGGTGGAGTGATGCAGATGCGACACTGCCGGAGGTTAGCTATGAAGAGCTTGATATTATGAAGATGGAGATGCCACCTGCGTTCAGAGGGTATGGAAGAAAAGGAATGATTATAGAGCACCCTCTTTCTGCAAAAAGAGAAGAAGAGGTAAATAGGATACGAGAAGATATGAAAAAGATGGGAAAAGATAGATTTGAGATACAGGATGCTTTGATGCCATACTCGCTTCCGCATAACTACAAAGAGAAAAATGAACGAATAGGGGTAGAATATGAATAATAATAGAAAAAATGGACGAGAATTAACATTCTCAATACTCAAATACAACCCCAAAGATATAAACTCCAAACCTACTTTTGTAGAGTATAGACTTCATGAAACACCGGGGATGACACTTTTTATCGCTCTAAATAAGATTAGAGAGACAATGGATGCGGATTTGAGTTTTGATTTTGTTTGCCGTGCCGGCATTTGTGGATCTTGTGGAATGGTGGTCAACGGCAAACCGTTACTTGCTTGTCGCACACTGACAAAAGATTATCCTGATGGCAAAATACAAATAATGCCTATGCCCGCATTTGAATTAATAAAAGATCTATCAGTCAATACAGGAAAATGGATGAATGGCATGAGCAAAAGGGTTGAGTCATGGATACACTCATCTCAAGAACATGATATCTCCAAAATAGAGGAGCGTGTAGATCCTGATGTGGCTGATGAGACTTTTGAGCTGGACAGATGTATTGAGTGTGGTATATGCATCACCTCATGCGGCACTGCGCTTATGAATCACAATTTTATAGGTGCAGCAGGACTCAATAGAGTCGCCAGGTTTTATGTTGATCCGCATGATGAAAGAGATGATCAGGATTATTATGAGCTTGTCGGAGATGATGACGGCATATTTGGCTGCATGAGCCTGATGGCATGCGAAGATCACTGCCCAAAGAATTTGCCATTACAGGAGAAGATAGCCTATATGAGGCGTAAATTGGTCTCCGTAAAATAGTTGGGGTTTGGAAAGGATAAGGTTTAGAGAATCTCTCTCTGACCTTTTGCATTTGGCTCGGACAAGATACCCATCTGTGTCAGCTGATCTATGATATTTGCCGAACGGTTATATCCTATTTGCAGTTTTCGCTGCAGATATGAAATAGATGTCTTCTTGTCGTTGAGTACTACATCTTTGGCCTGTTCAAATAGTTCATCAAGATCAATATTTTCATCACTATCCATACCACCGCCGACACCGCCTCCAACCAGTAGGTAGCTCTCATCATATTCTGGAGCTCGCTGTGCCTTGATAAATTCGACAATATCTTCTATCTCCTCTTCTGCTACCCATGGAGCATGTATACGAACAAGTCCAACTGTCCCAGGAGGCGTAAAGAGCCCATCCCCCTGCCCCAGCAGACTCTCTGCACCCATAGAATCAAGTATCACTTTTGAATCTATCTTTTGACTCACTCTATAGCTAAGTCTTGATGGTAGATTTGCCTTAATGATACCAGTAACAACATCAACGCTAGGGCGCTGGGTCGCAACTATCAGGTGGATACCGCACGCTCTTGATTTTTGGGCAAGCCTTGCAATGGAGAGCTCCACCTCTTTGCCACCGTTCATCATCAAATCAGCTAGCTCATCGATGACTACCACAATAAAAGGCATAGGTTCATCGCCGGAGCCATCCTTTTTGATCTTTTCATTATAGTTATCTATATTCTTGGTTCTCTTCTTGGCTAAAAGTTGATATCTTCGCTCCATCTCTCCAACCATATTGGCAAGTGCTGCTATAGCCTGTTTGGGTTCAGTAATAACAGGAGTGATAAGGTGAGGAATATCATCATACATGCTAAACTCAAGCATTTTTGGGTCTATCATCATGAGTTTGAGCTGGTCAGGATCATTCCTGTAGAGCAATGAGACTATCATTGCATTTATACCTACTGATTTGCCCGAACCTGTTGTGCCCGCTATCAATAGATGTGGAAGTTTTTTGATATCTGTTATAAATGGCTTTCCGACTATATCTTTACCTAATGCCACGGTCAACGGCGAGCCCGCCTCCTTGAAAAGTTTGCACTCTAAAATATCCCTTAGATAGATTGTGTTTCGATTTTCATTCGGTATCTCTATGCCTACTACATCTCTGCCGGGAATTGGGGCCTGTATTCGGATGGTCTCAGCACTCAATGCCATAGCCAGATCATCCTGTAGGCCAAGTATTTTGGAAACTTTGACATCAGGGGCAGGCTTGAACTCAAATGTCGTAACAAGCGGACCGGTATAGGTACGTACTATATCTCCGTTTATCTTAAACATTCTAAGCTTCTCTATCAAGTCACCAGATTTGCGATCAATCTCCGACTCATTGACTTTTTTTACAACTTTTGGAGGCTGCTGCAAAAAATCAATCTTGGGCAGTTTGAAATTTTTTGGCTTAGAAACTTTACCCTTCTCTATTTGCGATAAAATTTTTGAATTCTCCTCAAGTTCACTGACTATCTCTATTCTGCTTTTTTTAACCGTATTGCTATTTTGCGCTGCATCTCTCTCGATTTTTGGCTCCCTATGTGTAGGCTCTTTAGCGGTTTTTGGTTTTTTGGGCGTCAAAAACTCCTCAAGCTGATCTTCACTAAATAGCTCTTCATCCTCATCAAAAAGATCATGATCATCCTCTGTCTCCATTTCTGCCTGCTGTTTTGAGTCTAGATTCTTCGCATATCTTGGTGTCACTATTTCATCCTCTGGATCAAGTGACATCTGCAGAATCTCATCTATCTCTCTTTTTCGCTCGAAGTTAAATGGATTCTGAAATATTGCCCTTATCCTGCTATAGATAGAAGATATAGATTTTATACTATCTGAAGGTCTCTTGGTCTCTTCAGGGTTATATGTGCTATTGTCGACTTTTTTGGCGGATAGAAAAGATTTTACTTTTTCGACAATTGTCCCGAAATCATAATTTTCATCCACAATCAAGACAACAGAGAGCAAAAAAGCCATAAGCCAAAAGAGCCATAAACCTGCTTTGCCTATAAAAGGAAGGAAGCTTTGGTATATCTCTCTTCCTACAAAACCAGAATTTTTTGCATCAGCGACAAGCGGTTGAAATATCACCATGGAAACAAACAGAAGTATCCAGCCAACGTACCCGTCAAGTTTTTTTGCCATCCATGGTTTTGTGTAAAAGAGATAGAGAGGATAAAAAAGTATCAGAATATCAATATATGCAAGATAGCCAAAAAGATGGATATTTGTACTTCCGATGGCTTTTCCGATATTGCCGACCAGAGATGTGTCATGAAAAATCGTTGAAAAAACTCCATAGCTTAATATTATTGAAACTATGATGATTACACTTTTCATCCACACTCCTTGAATTCCTTGTTAGATTATTACCATATTATAACATATCAACTTTATAAAATAGCTATAAGTGCCCTATATTGTGGATTTATCATTGTTTATTGTCATGAAATATGCTATAATTTGGGCATCACAATAGGAGGATAATATGAGAAAAGCGGATTTTATCGCAAAAGTTGCTGCAAAAAGCGGCTTGTCAAAAAGAGATACAGAGATTATTATAAACAACTCCCTGGATGTTATAAAAGAGGCTTTAGTCAATAGAGACAGCGTCTCTTTTCTTGGATTTGGATCATTTTCTGCTACCGAGAAAAAAGCCAGAGAGATCACCATACCGGGCACCACAAAAAAGGTTAAGGTTCCTGCCAAATTTAGCGTCAGATTTAAGCCGGGCAAACTTCTTAAAGAGGCTGTAAAATAATACAAGCTACTCTTAAGCGGTACTCAATTACAATTCCACTCACCTTTTGATAGGTTGAAGCCTCGGTGGTGGAATTGGTAGACACGCTAGACTCAAAATCTGGTGGGCTTTGCCCGTGTCGGTTCGACTCCGACCCGAGGTACCA
>CAZVPN010000008.1:0-22254 GCA_964628135.1 uncultured Campylobacterales bacterium | reverse complement strand
GACATATACTTCAAATTCAAAGGCAGAACCGAAAGAGCGATACCGATTGTTTGATTGACAAGAAGTAGTGCGGCAATTGTTCAAAAAGGATTTAATGCCTGAGAATAAGTATAAGGCTCTAGACTAGGAGAATATCTACAACCAAAAATACCAATTAACCAATAGACAACAACTCTCCGCCATTCATCATTAATCATTAACTACCCCTCCAACTCCCTAGCAATCCCAACCGTCTGCTCAAGCTTCTTGACCAACTCATCAAGCACATCGATAAATCTATCATCCCAAGTTAATTTGCCATTTTCATCTACCATAGTTTGCTGTAGCTGATTGAGTGCTGATTCTATCTGTATCAGTGCCATTGTTGGGTTTTTGTCCATATCTTTCTCCTATACAAAAGCCAAAAGTGCTGCCGTGACGGCTACATTGAGCGACTCTACGCCTCTTTTCATCGGGATAATTATACTCTCATCGCTCAAACTCTCAATCTCTTTACTCACACCATCGCTCTCATTGCCAAGCACAAAGACGCTTTTGTCTGCATACTCCAAGTCTCTATAATCTTTTTTAGCATTTAGCGAGAGTGTGTATACTTTTGCGTTGTGCTCTTGGAGTTTTTTGAGCGTATTGGGTAGGTTTTTGCTCTTGAGTATTGGTATCTTAAATAGTGTGCCGGCACTTGCTTTGATGACAAGCGGAGATATCTGTGCTGTTCCCTTTTGTGGCAACAATATCGCATCAATATTGCCGGCAGCACTTGATCGTATAATCATACCTAAATTTTGCGGATTGGTCACTCTATCTAGTGCTAATACTCTAAATCTCTCATTTGATGAGATAAATTGATCGATATCTCCAGAGTATGGCATAGCAATATCCAAAGCCACACCCTGATCTTGCCTGGAGTTTTTGGATATCCTAGATAGAGATGTTTTGTCGTGATACTGCACGGGTATATCTCTCACATCAGCTAGCTTTTTGATCTCCTCCAAAACTTTAGCAGGCTTGTTTGAGGAGCTTAGATGCAACTTGTAGATGTCAAGACTCCCATTCTCCAATGCCTCCAGCACAGCATTTCTGCCATATACCGTCAATACCTTGTCATAAAAATTTTTTTTCTCTTTGTACTCTTTGCTATCCTTCAAATAGTTCTCCAGTATTTGTTTTCAAAAATAGAACCGTTACTCTTTTAGCCTTTCCAGACTAAACTTGGTTTGCCTTTTTCATCAAACTCGACTGCCGGCATTCCCATGATATTGTACCCGCTATCTACGTGATGTATTTCACCGGTTACTCCAGAGCTAAGATCACTCAGCAGATACATCCCTGCATCTCCTACCTGCTTGATCGTTACATTGCTCTTGAGCGGCGCGTTTGCCTCATTCCATCTAAGAATAAACGAAAAGTCACCTATACCGGCAGCGGCAAGTGTTTTGATCGGTCCGGCACTGATAGCATTGACTCTGATGCCATCTTTGCCCAGATCCTCTGCAAGATATTTTACAGTCATTTCAAGTGTGGCCTTGGCTATACCCATTAGATTGTAGTTTGGAATATACTTTTCCCCGCCATAATAGCTAAGTGTCAATATGGAAGCATTATTGCTAAGTACCGGCTTAAGTTCTCTTGCAAGTTCTATCAGTGAATATACTGATATATCCATAGCTACTTCAAAAGCCTCTTTTGGTATATCTACAAATCTACCGCTAAGCCCCTCTTTGGGTGCAAATGCAATAGAGTGGACTATAAAATCTATCTCGCCCATATCTTTTTCGATAGATTCCCTGAGCGCCTTTATCTCTTCTGGTTTGCTTACATCACAGGGATACAGTCTGTCTGCACAGCCAAGATCCTCTGCAATCGGAGTCAATTTGCTCTGAAATCTTTCGTTGAGAAATGTAATAGCCATTTCTGCCCCATGCTCTCTGCACGCTTCAGCAATGCCGTATGCTATAGAGCGTTTATTGGCAATTCCCAGTACTATTCCTTTTTTGCCTTTCATTATCATGGTATAATCCTTTTTTGAAATAACATATTTTAGCATAATATCGCAATATCAAACATTTAAATAGTGCGATAGTGATCAAGGAAGCAGATGGAAGAGATACTTATCATATCGACAGGCGGCACCTTCAATAAATACTACGAGCCTTCAACCGGAACGATAGCAATAGATACCCAGGCTACCACACTTCAAGAGATAGCTGATAAGTGGCGGACCAAATTTAGTATCACCAATATCATAGGCAAAGATTCGCTGGAGATGGACGATAACGACAGAGCACTACTTTTAAGAAGTGTTTCGCAAAGCAAATATGACAAAATTATAGTAGTTCACGGCACCGATACCATGGATAAAAGTGCTCAAACTATTGCAGAAGCAAAATTGCAAAAGAGAGTAATTTTTACGGGCGCTATGACCCCATATAGAGTAGACAAAGTAGAAGCAACTGCTAATCTTGCCATGGCGCTGGGGTTTCTTGGTGCAGATATACGGGATGGGGTATACATTTCTATGAATGGCATTGTAGAAAATTATAAATATGTCACAAAAAACAGGGATAAAAATAAATTTGAAATGCTCCAGTCGCCAAAGTAGCAAATCAAAAGTGCATTATCCGCAACTGTAACCAATATCACATACAAAAGAATTTCATGATAGTATGATATCAATAGAGACTAGTTTGTAATACCGGTTGTTTGAGAGGAGATATTCCTCTCTTGCAGAGCCTTATTTTTCTCTGCTTTTATCTTCTCGATAGAGTGATTCTTGAAATAACCATGATCATATAACCATCTGTATATATCTGCCGCGATAGGACCTGCACTGCTTCCTCCGTGACCACCGTGCTCAAGCAACACGGTAACTACAAATTCTGGATCCTTAAATGGCGCATAAGTAGTGATCCATGCATGTGAGCGTCTGAAATATGTAAGATCCTGCTCCTTGACACGTTTTTTAATATTTTGCGGAACTGCAACCACTTGAGCAGTACCGGTTTTACCCGCAACCTTGATAGGAAGATCATGCATTGTCTTGTAGGCTGTTCCCTTTTTGTCATTACAAACATCATACATGCCAAGTCTGATAAGACGTAAATGCTTTTGGTTAAAATATATTTTTTTAGGAGCTATTTTTACATCTACTGCATCGATTTTTTTTGCTATCATAGGCGTAGGAAGTTTACCTGTAGCCAAAAAAGCCGTGTATCTTGCTACTTGCAACGGTGTTATATTATCATAGCCCTGACCTATGGCAGAATTTACAGTATCACCTTTATACCACGGGATACCGTATCGCTTCATCTTCCAAGCTTTGCTTGGTATGATTCCGTGATATTCCGCAGGAAGATCAACACCTGTTTTGACGCCAAGACCTATCTCTTTCAATGTTTTGGATATGTTATCTATCCCTATGTCCAGGGCTTTATCATAATAGTAGACATCGCAGCTCTCTCTGATAGATTTACGCAGATCCACAACACCATGTCCCCACTTTGCCCAGCACCTGAACTTATGTTTGCTGTTTCCGATTGTTATATAACCCGTACAGTTCTCATCTTTGTCCAATACACCCTTTCCATATTGTGATGCCGCCAGAGCCACGCCCATTTTGATCACTGATGCCGGAGGGTATACGGCGTGGATGAATTTGTTGGTAAATGGATGCCCAAGGTTGTTTTGAAGTGCTCGCCAGTTTTTGACACTGATTCCATCCACAAACAGATTTGGATTGTAACTTGGGCTGCTCACGGCAGAAAGCACCTCTCCTGTCGTTCTCATCACTATGACCACGGCAGCTCTTTTTTTCAGTTTGTCATATATATATTTTTGCAGCCTCATATCCACATTTAGCATCAAGTTTCTATTGCTTTTTGGCTCTTTGTGCTCAAGTATCTCAATTGTCTGATTTCTTGCATTTACTTTTGATACGACATATCCGGCATCGCCTTCCAGAACTCTATTGTAAAATCTCTCTATTCCGCTTTTTCCTGTCCTCCCTACTGCTTTGGTTACAGAATCTTTGTCATTCTCTTTTTTATTTGACTTACCGATATAACCGACTATGTGCGCAGCATACTCTCCATATGGATAGTATCTCTTGTTCTCAACGTCTATTTTTATATTTTCGTTGACGCTCAACTTTGGATACACTCTTATCATTTCTCCATATGAGATAAAGTCGATAACTTTGATAAATTTTTGATTATAAAATGAATTGTGTTTTTTATATATGTTTGTCATCACGGTTGTGTTGATATCTTTGAATGTTCTCTTTATGAGCTTGATCACATCTTGCAAATCACCATTTTTGGAACTCAAATGAGGGGCTATCGATACAGAGAAGCCGATTTTATTTATCGCCAGAAAATCTCCATTGGCATCAACAATCTCACCCCGGACAGGCTTTATGTACTCTTTTCTGTGAATATTCTCTTTTGCAAGCCTGTCATAATAGTATCCTGACTTTATACTTATTTGATAGAGCCGCCCTATCATCAATGACCAGGTTGCCAAAAAAAGTAAAATAACTATTTTGTATCTCATATCAATGCCACCAAAATAATATCCACTGCGATGGAATAGAGTAATGAGTGATCAATCTGCAAACTTGTTACATCAAACAGAAAATCATAGCCCAAAAGTATCGCAAGGTAGTATAAGTTTATAGTTATGATAGAGAGTATTCTCACACATATTGGGCATCTTTTGAAATATCTTATTCTCTCATACATGGTCAGATAAAAGAGAAGGACACTAAAAACAAGGAGCATCATCGGTAGTGACAGATTTACTTCAAGATTGATATAGTAAACAATAGGAATAAAGATATACCAGAAACCTCGACCCTGCAGACCCAAAACAATCATAAAGCCGGCAAACCCTATCAGAAGAGGTAAATAGACATAGATAGAGATGAACATAGGGTAGATTACGGCGAAGGCCAAAAGGGCCGATCTGGCTATCCATGATGATCTGTTTCTAAATATTGTCACTTTTACTCTCTATATCATACATTAAGGATACCTCGTTGCATACCGGAAAATGAATACATTTTATGCAGTCTGCCCATATCTTGTGATCAGGTATGCTCTCTTTTGGTATTTCATTGAATCCCAACTTTGTAAAAAACTTGGGTATATATGTCAATACCAGAATTTTTTTTATTTTGAGTCTTTCTGCTTCACCTATCGCATAATTGACTATTTTGGTACCAAGTGATTTTCCGCGATACTCCTCTCCTACTATTAGACTGCGTATTTCGGCAAGATCAGGTGAATGAATATGCAAAGCTCCATATGCCAATATACTATCGCCATCTTTGACCACAACGTATGATCTTATATTTGTAGCGATCTCATCTTCGCTTCGATATAGAATTGTTCCATTTTTTATCTCATTCTCAACAAGACTCATCATTTGCGGAATATCTTTTAAGGTAGGTTTTACCAACTCAGTCATCTCCAACTCCAAATATGATTTCAAATATCTGCCGATGTATTTCCTGTGTGCCTGTTTTTTTTGTATTGGAGACAAAAACAGCATTTGGAAACTCTCTCTTGAGGGCTCCTTTTTCTTTTTGCTTGAGTTTGTCTATTTTTGTAAACACAGGAAGGTATATCTGATCCGGCCTGATAAAGCTCTTGATATACTCTTCTACTTCATCATCTATTTTTGCTTTTGGGTGCCTTGCATCCCTCAAGTGAATAAAAATTCTTATAGCAACACGCTTCTCTATAAACTCAACAAGATTTTTCTGCCATATCTGTTTGAGTGTTTTGGAGACCTTTGCATATCCAAAGCCGGGTAAATCTACATATCTGACATGGTAAGGCTCATCGCCGTATCTATACTCAACATCAAAAAAATTTATCAACTGCGTCTTGCCTGGTGTAGCAGAACTTTTGGCAAGATTTTTTCTATTGGTCAGATTATTTATGGTTGAACTTTTGCCCACATTTGATCTGCCCATAAATACAACTTCACTCATACTCTCATCGAGTGAATCCGATATGCTTTGTGCTGACTTAATAAAGGTAGAATTAACTACTCGTGGACCCAAAACAGCTTCCTTTGATTTTTTAAATAGAGATTATACAATCTTTTGGCTAATGGCTAAATCAGCATCTCCTCAAGAGTAGCCCTGACATTAAGTCCAAGTGCTGCAATATATATCACTATCTATTGAGATTTGTTTGATAGATGATCTTTTTATATTGTTGATGTGCTCCTCAGTGTGGACTGTTGAGAGTTGATCAATAGATGCCGGAATAGCTTCATGATATATAAGCTTTTCTCTAATCGGCATTATAGACTCTATTATTGAATGTAGTCTCTCTTTTGATTCAGGGTGTTGCAGATATGGATTATGTTCCAGATAAATATCGTGGGTAATAAATGCTACTTTCATAAATAGCATTATAGCAAATAGAAGATGCTCATCAGCAAAATTTTTTACTTCTGTAACGGCGGCTACCCCCTTGCCTTGTAGACTCTTTTGTGTCTTGATCTTCTTTTGTATTTCTTGTGGGTTCGCTTATGCGAACGGATGTAGTTAATCGGCCTTCTGAAACCAAGGGCTTCAAATGCACTTTTATGATTGCTGTTTTTCCTGGCGCCGGTTGATCTTTGAGCGGTAACAAAATCGTTAAATGATGAACTTGTAGTGATCCTTATAGGCGTACCTACATTTGCCCAACTGTACATCTTTTGGGCAAAACCATTGACCATCCTGATACAACCATGTGATGCAGGATAGTTTGGAACATACCCAAGATGCATAGCGATACCGGAGCCGGTTACTCTAAGCATGTAATCCATTCTTGCGCCGCCGTTGGGTTCAGGATATTTTGATGATATATGCTTCAGTGCCTTTTCCAGTACTCTGAAGTGTCCCGTTGGAGTTCTATGCCCCGGTTTGCCTGTTGATACTCTGCCGCTAAATACCACTGATCCATTTTCAATGGCATAGGCTCTTTGTTTGGAAATATCGACTACAATTCTTTTGCTGGCATACAAAATATTGGAAATAAAAAGCATACTGAACAGCAGATATAAAACTCTCTTTGGCATCAGAGCCTCCTGACATTATTGTTTTTAGTCTTCCGGAAATTATATCTAATTAAAATAAAACACTATATATCAAGCTTTTTTCAGTAAAATACCATCATGAAAAAGCTTATATTGATACTCATAATATTTTTGATCTCAGGATGCACGCAAATTGTAACTGCACCGGTTAAACTCGCAGGTGCCGCAGTCTCATCTACTCTTGACGTGGTCGGGGCAGCCGGTGGAGCCGTTGTCAAAACTGTTACCGGTGGCGGCAGCAAGGATGATTAGAGAAGATATTGTTTTATATCCTCGAGATCTGAAGCAGGACAAAAGCATAGCAATAGCAGCTATATAAATATATTACAGAGATAGTGAGGTGCAAACAATGGGTTTTTTGTGTTTTTTGATAGATCAGATTATAAATATATATATTTGGATAATCATCATAGCGGTATTGATGACATATTTTCAACCTAACCACAACAACCAGATAGTTCAACTTATATATAGAATTACAGAGCCTACTTTTAGATTTGCCAGAAAGTATCTCCCATTTTTGATTATACAAGGCATGGATTTTACCCCTATTGCCGTGATTTTCGCATTGCAGCTTATACCAAGAGCGCTTTGCAGTATTTTTTAGGCAGAGCCTATGAGCAGACTCATACTTCTTTTTACTATAGCTACACTCATCTTGCAGGCCAAGCATATAAGTTTTGATCAGGTACACAATATGCCCAAAAGTATCTCCAAAGATTACTATATCTGGAGATTTCTAAAAGAGCACGGCACTACCAAAAAAGATGCGCGCAGAATAATAAAAGAGATCAAAAGAGCCAACCCGAAAATACGCAAAGCCTACAGAAAAAAAACCGGCCACCTCCTCCCGATAGCGCATAAATCCCACAAACATACGCGACCCTCTGCCGAAGCTGTTGCAGCCTACAAAAAAAGAGTTCGAATTCTAAAAAATACTTTTAGTTCTGCCGATCCCTTTAAATCATGGCTTGCTCTGCCCAATAAAGATAAAATTTTTGTATTTAATCATGCTTCACACAAACAGAGAAAACTTTTAGACCACAAAATAAGCAGCAGTCTCTTTGGCGATCTTACAACTCACATCGGCTTCAATCGCTCTATAGATATTTTAAGAAAATCGAATCTGCCACATATCAAAACTGCACTTCTTGATCCGCCTGCTTCCAAAAATGCTCTCAATTATCACAGCTTAAATTATCTTGCATTTCACGCTCTATATGCAGGCAAAAATAGTATTGCTACAAAATATTTTCTCCTTTCTTCAAAAAAAGCAAAAGAGAGAGAGGGGCTTGATCGAGCACTTTTTTGGGCATATATGGCCAGCAAAGATAAGAAATATTTGCAAATGATTACCAAGAGTTATGATATCAATATGTATACACTGCTTGCAAGGGATATGCTCGGCTTAAAATACCACAAACCTATTTCACCAAAACTGTCTAAATCCAAACTGCTAAATAGCTCAATAATTACAGATCCAATATATTGGGAGAGGCTCAAAAAAAAGATTTTTGATAAAAAACACAACTTAAACAAACTGGCTGATCAATACAAATTTGCCCAAACCGTAGGATACTATACCTATATCAAAGCCAAAGCAAGCAGGGACAAAGAGCAATATTTTCCTATGCCCTATAGAGATATGCTCTCAAAGCTGCCGATTACTAGACAGGCTATGATGTATGCAGTAATTCGTCAAGAGAGTCGCTTTGTTCCGGCATCAATATCAAGCTCATTTGCTTTGGGAATGATGCAGATAATGCCGTTTTTGGTAGATCATCTTGCTAAACTGAGACATGAAAAGATAGACTATGATGATATGTTTGACCCAAAAACTGCACTGATATATGGCAATGAACATATGAATTATCTAACCAAATGGCTAAAGCACCCTCTCTATATAGCATATGCCTACAATGCCGGCATAGGTTTTACCAGAAGAATGCTCAAAAGCAAGAGATATTTTACCAATTATAAAGGGTATGAGCCATACCTTAGTATCGAACGGCTTCCAAATGCACAAGCAAGACGATACGGCAAGCATGTAATGACAAATTATGTAATCTACATGAATCTGCTTGGAGTGCCGCTCAGAATGATCGATCTGATCAAAACTCTGCACATCCCGTCAAAAACAGACAAGTTTAGAAAGTAGGAGTAAAAAATGTCGCGAAGAGCTATTGCTTTTACCGGTCCGTCTGGCAGTGGCAAGACCACTTTGATAGAAAAAATTGCCAAAAAACTGACCTCACAAAGAGCTATTGTTATAGTCAAGCATGATCCATCAGACAAGGCTATATTTGATACTGCAGGCAAAGATAGTGACAAATTTTTCAAAAGCGGTGCCGATGTGGCAGTGGTCTCACCTACCAGAACTACACTTTTTACTCATCAAAATAGGAAGATATCACAAATTGCCGATATGTTTGGTGAATTTGACTTGATGCTGGTTGAAGGGCTAAAGACTCTGCCGCTCCCAAGAATTGCAATATTTAGAGGTGAAATAGATGAGAGTTATTTGCCTGTAATTCAGGCAATGGCGATAGATGAAACCGTAGATGTGGACAAATATGCTATTCCGCCACATATAGAGATTGTAGATTTAAATGATACTGATGCTATAATCAAATGGATAGATAATCACAGCGTGGAGATATAATATGCAACCAATCTTTGAAATAATTCAGGATACTGCTCTGCTCATCAGTGACCTACTGATTAATGGTGAAAGCGGATACTCAGACAGCTCGAATGCCACGGGAGATCAACAACTCAAACTTGATCTTCAGAGCGATATTCTTATAGAAGCTGCCCTCAAACCTCACCCCAAAATCAAAGCCCTTATTTCAGAGGAAAAAGATGAAGTTATGCCCTGCAATGAAAATGGCACATATACCGTCTGTTACGATCCTCTTGATGGATCAAGTATAATTGATGCTGACTTGGCAGTTGGATCAATATTTGGCATCTACAAAGGCGAGCCAAGCGGTGATACACTTGTGGCAAGCGCATATGTGATATATGGACCTCGTATTGAAATGGTAACTGTTCTAAAAGAAGGCGAGGCAGTCAGACTCCGCTACAGCGATGCACGCGGATGGCAAATGATAGGTACCCTCAAACTAAATGAAAAAGGCAAATTAAATGCTTCCGGAGCCACCCAAAAAGGCTGGAGTAGTAAGCATAGAGAGTTTATACGATCTCTATTTGATCAGGGTTACCGTCTTCGATACAGCGGCGGTATGGTTCCGGATCTGCATCAGATTCTTGTCAAAGGGGGAGGATTGTTTAGCTACCCAGGTACCAGTGACAAACCCAACGGCAAGCTTAGAATGCTTTTTGAAGTTTTACCATTTGCACTGATTTATGAATCAGCCGGCGGAGAGGCGATAGATGACAAAGGCAGGAGACTTCTTGATCTATCTGCGCCGCATCCACATGCTACGACGCCCTGCTTTTTCGGATCAAAATTCGAGATAAACTCTCTCAAAAAAGCCTATGGTATCGCCTGATGCAAAATAAACAGATAGAAGATAGATGGCAGCAGGCATTAGAGGAGAAGAGGGCTCAGCTTCAGAAATGCCAACAGGATAGAGGGCTAAAAAGTTGCCTTGGTTGCGAAAAGGTTTTTGAGTGCGAACTTAGAGACGGCTATGTCAATGCAGTTTATGAGAGTATGAACAAGGGTCAAGGCGGAGGATTTGAGTTCTAATTTGCAATACAAGGAGAGAAGATGAAAGAGCTAACCAAAGAGGCAAAAGAGCTTATCGAAAATAGCATAAGAACTGTGCCGGATTTTCCAAAACCCGGAATCCAATTTAAAGATATCACAACACTAATTGGCAATCCCAAAGCATTTAAACTGCTTATGGATCATCTAGAAGCCAGATACAAAGAGTATGATTTGGACTATATAGCAGGAATTGATGCACGCGGTTTTATATTTGGTGCGGCTTTGGCGGATAGACTTGGTGTGGGTTTTGTGCCTGTGCGAAAAAAGGGCAAACTCCCATACACAACAGTATCAGAAAAATACTCTCTTGAGTATGGCTTTGATGAGGTAGAGGTGCATATAGATGCATTTGGTCAAAACGGCAAAAGAGATGACGGCAGAGCATCAAAAGTCTTGCTGATAGATGATCTTATCGCAACAGGAGGCACTGCATCAGCTGCTGCAAAGCTTATATCACATGTAGGTGCAGAGTGTGTTGAGGCATGCTTCATCGTGGAACTTGGTTTTTTGAATGGCGCAGATTTGATAGAAGTGCCTGTCTATAGCATCATCAGCTAAGATCATGAACAACAAAAAATCATGGAGTATAGGAAAAATTCTCAAAGAGATAATTATTTTTTCTGTTACTCTATTTTTTATCAGCACTATTCTAAACTATATCAGGGCTCCTAAACTTGACAGCAACAAACTGCCGATAATAAAAACTACACTTATAGATGGGAGCCAATTCGACAGCAGCAGACTATCCGGCAAGCCTTTGATGATAAACTTTTGGGGTACATGGTGTCCTGTGTGCAGGCAAGAAGCGAGCAATATAGAGAGAGTATCAAAAAGATACAATGTGCTCACAATCGCCGTAAACAGTGGCAGTGACAGCGAGATAAAAGATTGGCTCAAAAGGGAGAGCGTCAACTATCCTGTTCTCAATGACAGAGGCGGCAAATGGGCAGGCCAATTCAGAGTAAATACTTTTCCCACTACATTCATATATGATTCAAAAGGCAAATTGAAATTTACCGAGAGTGGATACAGCACTACAGCCGGATTGTTGGCTAGGATGAAATTGGCTCAATAGGGATAGATAGATGAAGCGTCCAGACTCAAAAATAACACAAGACATTTTAGAACAGCTGCCATCTCCATGCTGGCTGCTCGAAGAGGAGCTTTTGGAGTATAATCTAAAGCTGCTAAAAACCATCAGCGAACAGACGGACACTAAAATACTTTTGGCATTGAAGGGATTCTCTTTTTGGCAAGAGGCGGATATGATTGGAGAGTATCTTGATGGATGTAGTGCAAGTGGGCTAAACGAAGCATTACTCTCAAATAAATATTTCAAAAAAGAGACACACACCTACTCTCCTGCTTTCAAGAAGAGCGAGATAGAACAGATAGCCTCTATAAGCAATCACATGATATTCAATACTCCTGCACAGATCAAGGAATATCATGCAAAAGCAAGAGAGTCAAATCCAAATATCTCTATTGGTCTCAGAGTAAATCCAGAAAGCTCTGCTGCACCGACAGAACTCTATAATCCATGCTCACCATACTCAAGACTAGGCACAACACTAAAAAATATGGACAATTCAATATTAAAAAATATAGATGGACTTCATATGCATGCCCTATGCGAAGAGAGTGCCGAAAGCTTCGAGTATGTTCTTGATGCATTCGAGTCAAAGTTTGGACGATATCTATCATCAATAAAATGGGTAAATTTTGGTGGCGGGCATCACATTACCAAGGATGGGTATGATATAGAGAAACTTATTTTAATATTAAATAATTTTAAATCGAGATATCCTCATTTGGAGCTCTTCATTGAGCCTGGAGAGGCTGTTGGATGGCAGAGCGGGGTGTTGGTATCTACTATCTTAGATATTATGCATAACGGGATAGATATTGCTATCTTGGATACCTCCGCCGAGGCGCATATGCCAGATACTATTATCATGCCTTATCGTGCAGAGGTTAGAGGTGCTGCAGATGCAAATGAAAAACTTTACACCTATAGATTGGCGGGCAATACTTGTCTTGCGGGTGATATCATGGGTGATTATAGCTTTGATGCCCCTTTAAATATAGGAGACAAGATCATATTTGAAGATCAGATGCACTACACTATGGTCAAATCTACCACATTTAACGGTATTTCATTGCCATCCATCGCTATACTGAAAAGAGACGGCACTGTGGATATTGTCAGAGAGTTTGATTATAGAGATTTTGAGAGCAGACTGGGATAGTTTTTTATATAATCTCAAAACAAAACTCTATATATTGCAAATAGCGCTCATAAACCTTCCTTTGCATCCATTCTCTGCTCTGTATGAGAAGAAGTGCTCATTGTCGCATGATGTGCAAATTTTACTAATCTCAATATTATCTATATCCACCCCGCACTCTTGGGCTTGAATACTATTAATCACCTTTAGATCCAGTTGATATTTGCCATCCCTATCTCCTGTTTCCAGTGCATCTGTATCATACTCCTCAAAGTGTTTCGCAACATCTCTATCTACCTCATAGCAGCACTTGCCTATTGAGGGACCTATCGCTACAACCAAATCTTTTGGATTTGAGCCATACTCTCTCTCCATTGCCTTTATCGTTTTGGTGAGTACTTTATCTGCACTACCCTTCCAGCCGGCATGTACTGCCCCTATGATGTTTTTGATAGGGTCAAAAAGAAGTATAGGCACACAGTCTGCCGTCAGTATAGTTAGCACAACGCCTCTCCTGTCTGTTATAACAGCATCTGCTTCCACGGCATTCTCTATATCTTTCCACCCTTTGCTCTCTGTCTCATTGCAGATATGGACCATACTGCTGTGGACCTGTCTAAGGGAGCAGTAGATATTATCTTCCCCAAAAAACTCCTCCACAATGCCTCTGTTGGATATAATGCTATCGATATCTTCACCGGTATGAAGAGCCAAAGAAAATCCGCAACTATATCCCATCTCTTTTTGTGTAACTATGTGTTTTATATATGGATATCTACTTAAAAGTTCAAATTTCATTTAGGCTGCCATTTGTTGTTTGTCGATATAATACCAAAAAGATATCAAAAAGAGTGAATTATAATATGAATATAGATTGGAAAGAGGTTTCAGAGTATTTTCGCAGACTGCCTGCAAAATTCAATTATCTAATTTTGATCCAGGTTGTTCCTTTATTGATACTTTCATCCATACTTATCAAAGAGATGAACCCCGTACTTTTTCATAAACAGATGCTTTACTACCTTTTGGGTGCGATTACCATCACCGTTTCAGCTTTTATACCATGGAAAAAAATCCTGTGGTGGTTCGCTCCGGTAAGTTATTTTTTTAATAATATACTGCTTATATATGTATTGCTGTTTGGGCACAAAATCCTGGGAGCAAGACGCTGGATAGCTCTACCCGGAGGTTTCACCATGCAGCCGTCAGAATTTATCAAAATAAGTGTTGTGCTGATGCTCGCTTATATGATCACAAGAGATCCTCCGCCAATGGGAGGATATGGTTTTAAAAGCTTTGCCAAACTCTCTCTTGTAATTATTGTTCCTTTCATTTTGATAGCAAAAGAGCCTGATCTTGGGACGGCTCTCGTGTTGCTAATGACAGGCTATGGAATACTGTTTCTTAACAAATTCAAACCCATTGTATGGATAGTGTTCTTTGCAAGTGCACTGATCATAGGCGTGCTTGGATACAAATATGCTATGCATGATTATCAGAAAAAAAGAATTCATGACTTTATCAACAAGCCGAGCTACCATGTCAGGCAGGCTCTTATAGCTATCGGTTCTGGCGGATTAAAGGGAAAACCGAAAGATCAGGCTACCCAGACACAATTAAAATTTTTGCCTATCTCTACCAGCGACTTTATATTTGCCTATCTTGGTGAAAGGTTTGGCTTTACCGGCATTATTTTTGTTATATTTCTGTATATACTGCTCATCATTCATTTGCTTAGAATTTCCAAAATATTCAGTGATGACTACCTCATCACCTCTGTAGCTGCCGGTCTTGGGTTTCTCATATTCATCTATACCAGTGTGAATATATATATGATTATTGGTTTGGCGCCTGTTGTCGGAGTGCCGCTGCCAATGTTTAGTCATGGGGGCACATCCTTTATAATTTTTGCACTATTTTTTGGAATTTTAATAAATTTAATTGCAGTTAAAACTTATAGAAGATATAATGCCGACTCTAAACTAACACCATTGGAGAGAGAGCCTCTCAGACGAACTATAAATGATTATGTTCGACGCAAAAGAGAGAGAAACTCTGATACTATTTTATAACGGGTCTTTAGCTCAGCTGGTTAGAGCACTCGGCTCATAACCGAGTGGTCCGGGGTTCGAGTCCCCGAGGACCCACCACCTTTTATCCCACTCAAAAATACTCTTCGGATATCTTAAAATATTGAGACCAAACCTATACATACATGCTATAATTTCAATAGATAGTCGTATAATTATACCCTACAGATAATATACCTGCTCCAAATGGAGGTGGCAGTATGAACAGCAATCAAGATCTAATCTCTTCAATGATTTTAAATGGCACACTCAAGTCACCACATATCATCAGGGCATTTGAGAGTGTGGATAGAAAAGGTTTTGTACCGGAAGAGTTTGGAAACTATATTTATATCGACAAACCTCTACCTATAGGCAAAGATCAGACAATTTCTCAACCATCTACGGTTGCATTTATGCTTGAGCTTTTGGGGCCAAAAAGAGGAGATAGGATACTTGATATTGGGTCAGGATCAGCTTGGACTACTGCCCTGCTCTGCTATATTGCCGGGAAGGAAGGAAGCGTTACCGGAGTTGAGCGACATGAAGAGCTGATAAAGGTGGGCAAACGCAACCTTGTCAAGCTCAATATGGGGGATCACTGCCATATTGAAAGAGCCGGCAGAGAGCTTGGTATCCAAGGAGAGCAGTTTGACAAAATTCTTGTTTCCGCAAGTGCCAAAGAGGTTCCGCAGGAGCTATTCTCACAGCTGAAGATCAGAGGCGTTATGGTCATACCTATCCAAAACTCAATATATAGATTCGAGAAAGTTTCTGATAAAGAGGTCAAGGCAGAGGAGTATCCCGGATTTGTATTTGTGCCACTTATCAAAGAGGATTCAAAAGCATAACTATCTAATTGCCGATTTTCTTGAGACTTTGTATTATTTGATAAATTTTGCATCCGACACAATAATCAAAAAGCGTTTCAAGCACTGCACATACAAGCAATATGCCGGCGGCTACATCTGCAGCGGTATTCCAACCGACAATGCTCAGCAAAAACATTACAATAGAAAAAGCCAAACCTATAAACAGTGCAAATCTCTTTGGAGCTTCATCTACCATATGTGGTTTCGTACAAAAATGATCCGAGGCAGCCTTTGCAAAAAGAAAAAACGGGCTACACTTGGTGATTCTGAATGATCTTATAGAAAAGTCATATACAAGTATCAACGCAAATATCGGCGAACTGCTGATAATAAAAAGAATAGATATGATTGATACCTGCAAAGATATAAATCTAACAATATTGGTATCCACTCTGTATAGAGATATCGGACAGGACTTAGCCATAAACAATCCTTGGTATTTTTTCTTATTATAATATAAAATTATTAATATTCATAAATTATTTTCTAAGAGTGGCTATCAATCTTTTAGTATCGATAAATAATTTCATAACTTCTGAAATATCATTCATTGCAATATCTGCTGCAAGTAGAGTTGGCAAAGCACACCCCTCTTTGGAGATGATTGCGATTGAGAGCTCGGCTGCTTTGAGCATCTGTAGATCATTATTGCCATTACCTATCGCAACGGTATGCTCCTTACCTATCTTTTCGATTAGAGTCTTTTTTTCAGCTGTATGATCACTGCTCTTTAGGACAACAAGCTCCAAATCAAAGCCTGCAAGCTCATTTGCTACTGTGCCAAATGTATCGGCGGTGATCACATAGACATTATAAAGCTGGCAGACTCTTCTTAGGAGCTCTTTTGTTGCATCATTTATCCTGCCACCCTCTGCCAGTGTGCCATTGTAATCAAATACGATATTTTCTATTTGCAACTTTTTATAATTTGGTATATCTATTGTCTGCATTTTATCTCACTATCAGGGCTTTTTCTTTTTTGGGTAGCACCTCACCTACGATGGAGGCGAACTCATACCCCTCATCAATCAATCTGTCTCTAAGCTCTTTGGTATCTTTTGGTGCAACGGCTATCAGCAATCCCCCTGAAGTCTGAGCATCATAAAATAGTATATCATCCACGCCTTTGGCTTCAAATGAGGTCTTGAACTGCAAAAATGCTTGATTGTTGTAGCTGCCTGCAGGTATGATGCCTATAGATGCATTCTCTATCGCCTCAGGGAGTATCGGCAATTTATCATACTCAAAAAGAATAGTATGCTCTCCGCCATTGCTCATCTCATAAGCATGACCCGCAAGCCCAAAACCTGTCACATCCGTGCAGGCACTTACATCATATTCTCTCATTACCTCAGAGGCTCTTTTGTTAAGCTGAGCCAATATGCCAACCACCTGCTCAATATCGGAAATGTCTAACATATCGGACTTGATGGCAGTAGTGAGTATGCCCATTCCAAGTGGCTTGGTCAATATCAGCAGATCACCCTCTCTTGGAGTGTTGTTGCGATATATTTTATCCGGATGAATAAAGCCGGTTACACTCAAACCATAAATCATCTCCGGTGTCTCTATCGTATGACCGCCCGCAATAACTCCTCCGGCTTCAGCTATCTTGCTCTCACCTCCGGCAAGTATCTCACCAAGCACCTCCGGCGGTTGATTGCAAGCATCAAATCCAACGATATTCATAGCCGTTGCCACATCACCACCCATAGCATAGATATCACTTAGACTATTGGCGGCCGCTACTTGACCATACAGGTATGGATCATCCACTACCGGCGTGATGAGATCCACTGTTTGCACTATGGCTCTATGCTCATCTATCTTATAGACGGTAGCATCTTCGCTACCCTCTATACCTACTATGAGATTTTCATTGCTGCAATCAAGCTTGCCAATTGTCCTGTCTAGCTCCTCCGGAGCCAATTTGGCAGCTCAGCCCGCAGCTTTGACAAATTTTGTCAGCTTGTAGCTATTGTTCATCTATCAGTTTCCTTGGAGTGTGATTATAGCGTCACCGCATCGCCGTTTAGTAACATATCCACGCTATCATAAGCATTGCCTATTTCGCCAACTTTTAGCTCACTCGGATCTATACCGTAGTGGTTCATACAAAGTCCACAACTATATATATTGACACCTCTATCCTGAAGTTTTTGGAGATTTTCTATCAAATCCATATGCTCATCTTTGGTGGTCAAAAATACCCCCTCATTGACAAAGACGATATTTTTTGGCAAAGCGTCAAACTCCAAAAATGTCTTCAAAAATGTCTTCATAAGTATTATACCAAGTTCGCCGTTACCTATCCTGTCATATTTGACAAAAACTGTTTTATCAACATATTTATTTTGAGGCTCTTCTACTATTTTGCACTCATAACCTTTGATGATAGTGATGATCCTTTTGCCGTCTCCTATCTCCTCCTCTCTGTGCTCATACCCGCCCTTTGTAGCAAATCTTTTGACATTTTCGATGGATGAGACTGTATTTACTACAACTTCGAGTATGGAGTCATCATCAAGCTCCTCGAGTGCTTTTTTGGTTCTAATCACCGGCTCAGGGCAAGCCAAATCACAACAATCTATCTTCATTTTTGCTCCTTATTGTTTGTGTTATTTTCATCTATATAGCCTTTGTATCCTACTTCGGATATAGCTCGCAATAATTGTTGTATATCTGTTTTATTGTCATCATAAACAACAGTTGCCATTTTTGTATTTAACCTAACTTTTGCCTTGCTAACGCCTGGTTGTTTTTTGAGATTTTTTTTGATTGTCATAGTGCACAGAGGACAAGTCATACCTTCTACTCTTATCCTAACTGTCTGCTCTTTGCTCCACAACAATGCTGAAAATATCAACAAATATACAATATTTTTCACTTTAGTCTCCCAAAAAATATACTATCCAATATTGATAACTCAGCAGCAGTGCTATAAATATAGTTCCAATACTTAGATATGTCAAATAGTATTTGCAAATCCAACCTTCACAAACAATCCGTTTGCGAATAACTGTAAAATAATGATACCATAGATACGATAAAATGGCTACTGCCAATGCAACAAAAAGCCAATGATATGGAGCCAATGGCTTGAGAAACGATAATGAGCTAGCACTGATGCCAAAGAGCAAAAACATCAAAGGTGCGATACAACATGTGCTTGCAAGAATAGCCGTAACGACAGCACCTGCTATCAACGCCCAAAATGATCTCTCCTCTTTCTCTTCTGGTTCAGGCAATCCACACTCATACCCTTTGACTATACTTATAATTGTGGTTTTGCCAACTTTCTTCTCAGTATGATAGAGTCCCTCCTTTGTGGCGAACCTCTTGACATTTTGTATTGAGGAGTAGGAGTTGAGCCAAACATCAAGTATGCCCTCATCTATATCTTCAAGGGCATCTTTGGTGCGAATGACCGGCTCAGGGCAGGCCATATTTTGGCAATCTATCTTGCTAGACATATATTATTTTATCTCTTGAGAAGTTATGGTGTAGCTGAAACTCTTTGGTTGATAATAATTGAATACATCATCGCCCGATTCTGCATATGGATATCCAAGCATATTTATAGGATACTGCTGTGGTTTTGGCGATAGTATAAAATCTCTACCGTGGTTAAAGCCTATCCAATTCATCTCCCAACTATGCAAATACTTCTTGTTTAACTCTTGGACTTTTGGATTATTGTATTTGATATTTTCTACAAGCTCAAGCTTGGTAATATCTGCTGGATCAGTCGGTATCCATCCTGCTCCAGGGATATAATACTCTGCTCTACAGTGCTGCCAAGTTGAGATAGTAGCAAATCCTTTGTCATCGCTTTTGCCAAGTGCTTTTGAGAAGTGGCTTTTACCTAATCTGATACCAAATACCTCTCTTGCCGGTATTCCGGCCGCTCTAGTGATTGCTGTAAACAAAGAGCTAAGATCTGTGCATTTGCCACCAAAGTAGCCATTTTTATAGACATCCTCGACCTGCTTTTTGGTGACCATTTTGCCTACATCACCACTACCACAACCTATAACTTTGCTATCTCTGAATGTATGAGAGGTGCACCAATTATATATAGCTTTCACCTTTTCAAATCTATCTGTTTTACCTTGGACTATACGATCGGCAAGACCTTTTATGATGCCATCTGTCGGGATGTGGGAGGTTGGCTTGAGATATTTTTTTACAGAATTTGGCAGTGGAAGATTTTTTTTGCTAGCCTCCTCTATTGTTTTTATCGGGACACTTCTATACTTAGTCTCGACAATCATATTTATATCGAGTCTCTTTGGCTTATCGCTTTTATTCCAATCTGCATACAATATATCTGCATCTGCACTATTGTCTCTGTTGAGATTGAAATGTGAATAGTTACCGGAAAATGTCAACTTTTTTACTTGCTGGTAATCACTATTGTATGGCATAGGGTTCCAAAGTCTAGCTTCAAATACTTTTTGATCTGATTTCAAATCAAAATGATAAGTCACTTTAAATCTGCGAGTTGTCTCATCTGCCATAGAAGTTCCGGCAAATACCGATACTGCCAATGTTGCCAATAATATTTTTTTCATATCTGATCCTTTATGTAATTTATTTAAATCTCAAATGCACATACCAAGCACCATCTTTCTCTTGGCGGGTATATCCATAACCTTTGACTGCCGATATCTTTTCTAGATTTAGTGCCTCTTGCTTGGTAGCGACTATCACGGTAAGCTCTTTGCCTTTAAACTGCAAAAGTGCACTTTTGAGCTGATGTGATGCATCCGGTATAGGAAGTCCGCGATGTTTATCAAGTGGCTTGCCGCGAGTATCTAGCACATTGCCTTTGAGATTGAGTTCTACCCTATACTCTCCCATCAATCTTGCATTTGACTCCTTCCACTCTTGAGGGCTCATACCTGGTTTACCAAACAGTGAACAGTGACAAGTGCCATACTCCTCTATCTCCTCATCCATAAATTTACAAGGACATATCATAGCCCTATCTAATTTGGAATCGCCCGAAGGCTCAAAACAAGGACATAGTCTCTTGCCATATGTCTCCTCCATTTCGCTAAGCCAAATCTTTAGATTGGTTCGCATCATCCCTGATGGGTTGACCTCATATCCATTTTTGGCAGCATACTTATCTATCCATTTTGTCTGCTTTTTGATCTCTTTTCGATATACAAACATATCCCTAAAAAAAGCCAGCATCATTTTAAGCATCATCAAACCTTACAAAATAATTCTTATCATTCGAAAAAATGGGAATTAGAGGAAAAGAAACAATTTCGCACCTCTGTATGCTTGATCCACAAGCCTGTCGAAATCTAAGTGTGTTATTGTAGCTATCTTTTGCTGAAATATATCGTTACGGGATTATATTTATCAACTGATATACGCTCTTCTCGCAGCTACCGTCATCAAAAACTTTACCGTTGATAGTTTTGTTCGTGCAACTCTCTTTTATCTGCTTGATTGGACCTTTGTCTTTTGAGAAAAATCCACTATATGTAGTAGTTGTCTTTTTGACGATTTTATCTCCATCAAAACTGCTTGTTGTTGTTTTGTTGATATCGCATACTATAGAGATTACCTTGTCATAATCATTGCCAAGAACTACCTGAGACAATCCTTTGTCGACTAATTTGCAACTGCTCTCTTGAACCATCTTATTTCCATTTTTGGTAATCTCAGAGACATCATAAAGTATAGGATCATTCTTATCTACAAATCTGGCATAGTATTGTGTGATATTGCCATCTTCTGTTTGATTTATCACGGTTACATTTTTCTCATTGGTTACAAAAACAAGCTTAGCATCTGTGTCGCTATCAAGTCGCTTTGTGACTCTATTTGCATTTTTTGAATATACATAAACCGGATAACTCTCATTGCCATCACCATCGAAGCTTTTAGAGCCATTATTGTTGATCCATACCTCTTTTTTATATGTAGCAGTAACATTACCATCTGGAGCAAAATAGAGTGACAGATCAACATCACCACTCAAATCAAAAGTAGGCAAACCAAACTTTCCACTATCGACATTACTATTGCACCCACTAACCACAAATACCAAAAATATACTCATTATAGATGCGATATATTTCATCTCTATCCTTTGGTTGGAACTTACCACATATTTTAGCAAAGATTGTGTAGATTGAAAATAAAATAGAAACGGAATTGGGGATTTTTATTGTTTTTTATTTTTTGCCCAGCAGCCAAATCCTAAATCTTGCGGATAGCTACTGCACTGTGATTGT
>CAZVPN010000007.1:20662-22426 GCA_964628135.1 uncultured Campylobacterales bacterium | reverse complement strand
TCGCCGCCTTTTCTTTTGGCTTGATAAGATAGATAGAGTCCTAGCAGTATCAGCATCGGTGCGATCAGGATCACGCGGGTGAGCTTGACGATCACTGCTGCATTTGCCATATCTGTTGGAGCTCCTGGCACTGAGGCCGGCACGGCTACTACTTGGGCTACTTCGTGGATCGTGCCGCCAGTGTAAATGCCAAACTCTTTGGGTGCCATATGCAAAAAGCCGTGTGCATGCTCTATAAAAGAGGTATAAAATATCGGATACAAAAACATAGATAATGTCCCAAAAACGACCACCATAGAGACAGCTATCGCTGCCTTGTGCCCCTCTGCTTTGAGCACCGGCTCAGTAGCTAGCACCGCAGCTGCACCACATACCGCAGCACCTGATGCAGTCAGCATAGCCGTATCTCTATCTAGTCCAAAAAACCTCTGCCCTATGAAGCTACCAAGCAAAAATGTAGTAGTCAGCATCGTAGCAGATACTACAAATCCCTCTAGCCCCACATCGGCAATTTGCTGAAAAGTGAGTCTAAAACCATAAAAAACTATCGCAAATCTAAGTATCTTCTTGGCAGAAAATGTGATCCCTCCACTCCAAGTCTGCGGGATGTGATTGTGCATAGTATTGGCATAAAATATCCCCAAAACAATACCGATAACTAGCGGTGAGATACCAAGATGTTTGATCCAACCAATCTGTGCTATAGCAGTGGCTGCTGCGGCAAAGATCGCTACAAATATGATACCTGAGATTGTGCCTGCTCTATTGGGTGGTGTAAATGGCATATATATCCTTTGTTTGATTTGGGATGTATTTTATCGGATAATAATCATTTTGTAAAATTAATAATATTTGATATAATCATAAATATTTTTAATAAGGATAGATATTGACACTCAAAGAGCTTGGATATTTTTACTCTCTCACGCAAGAGCCTCACATTTCACGACTCTCCAAAACACTCGGTATTAGTCAATCAGCCATATCGCTATCTATCAAATCATTAGAGAATAAGCTTGGCGAAAAACTATTTGATCGTATCGGCAAAAGATTGATACTCAATGAGCGAGGCAGAGCCTTCAGGGATGTTACATATCCTCACTATCAAGCTCTTATGGAGGCAAAAGAGCGTTTCACATCCAAAGAGCTAGCAGGCACGATCAAACTTATAGCCAGCAAAACCACCGGCAACTTTATCCTGCCTCAGATCATGTATGATTTTCTCATCCAAAATCCAAGAGCCAAGATAGAAAAATCTATCCAAAACTCAACCGCAATCATCAAAAATATAGAGATGGGCAAGGCAGATATCGGCATCATCGAAAGTGAGTTTAGCAGCGATCAGATAGCAGCACACCATCTAGGAGAGGATAGTTTGGCTATCATCACATCCGACAAAAGACTCAAAGGCAAAACCCTCTTTGTCGATCAACTGTTTGACAAAAAATGGCTACTCAGAGAGAAGGGCTCAGGCACAAGAGAGCTATTTTTGCAAACTATCGGCGATATAGCAAAAGATATGGATGTGGTGATGGAGTTTGAGGAGTTTGAGGAGGCAAAAGAGATACTCATCGCCAACCCTGAGACCATCACCTGCATATCACGCTCATCGGTAAGCAAAGAGCTAAGCAGAGGCGAACTATACGAAGTGATCCCCCGCAACCTAGAGTTCAAACGCAACCTATATCTAATACACCACAAAGACAAATACAAGAGTGCCCTCTTTGAGTATTTTGTTGAGTTTGTTAAAGGTAGTATTGAGAA
>CAZVPN010000007.1:0-20562 GCA_964628135.1 uncultured Campylobacterales bacterium | reverse complement strand
ACAAGAGTGCCCTCTTTGAGTATTTTGTTGAGTTTGTTAAAGGTAGTATTGAGAAGCAAATTATGATATAATTATCAAAAAATATAGAGTAAGGCAATGGATAACAAACAAGAGATATTGAAGTTTTTGAGTGAAAATTATGATCAACTTCAAGGTAAATTTTACATCTCCAAAATTGGTTTATTTGGTTCATTTGCTAAAGATGAGCAAACAAAAGATAGCGATGTGGATATTATTTTTGACATTCAAGCAAATACCAAAAATGTATATGAGCTAAAAAATGCACTAAGAAAATTTCTCAGTCAAGCATTTGGACGAGATGTGGATTTGGCTAGAGAGAAATATCTAAAGCCTTACGCGAAAAAACAGATTTTGGATGACACAATCTATGTCTAAGACCGATTTACAGCTTCTTACAATACTTGACGCTATAGAGAAAATTGAACTATACACCAAAGATTTTCAAGATGCAGATAGCTTTTACCATGATCAAAAAAGCTTTGATGCATCTATGATGCAATTTATAATTATTGGCGAATCAATATCTAGAATTGATGATGACTACAAGAGAACCAATAATAGTATACCTTGGAACAAAATTAAAAACTTTAGAAATATAGTCGCACATGACTATTTTGGAATAGACGCCGACGAAATATGGGATATTATAAAAACCAAACTAGTACCTTTAAAAAATGACATAGAGAAACTAATATGAAAATCATAATAGCAGACTATATATATACACCGCAGGGGTATCGTATCGGTGAGGCGGTGGCTTTTGATGATAGGATTAGGGCTGTTGGGGTGGCTGATGAGTTGACTGCCAAGTTTCCTGATGCTGAGATCATTCGCACGCCGGCTCATAGTGTGCTCTATCCTGGACTTATCAATACTCATGTGCATTTAGAGTTTTCATCCAATGCTACTACCCTAAGCTATGGGGATTTTATGAAGTGGCTTGATAGTGTCATTGAGCATAGAGATGAGCTTGTCGGTCAATGCGATGATGCGACTATGAGTAGAGCTTGCGATGAGATGCTTCAAAGCGGTATTACTACTTTTGGGGCGGTATCTAGCTTTGGGAGTGAATTGGAAGTCTGCAAAAGAGCTTCACAAAAGGTGACATTTTTCAATGAGCTTATAGGTTCAGATGCCAAAACAGCGGATGTCTTGTATGGCGACTTTTTGGAGCGTGTCAAGATGAGTGAAGCATCCACCCCAAGCGAGAAGATCACGCCTGCCATTGCTATACACGCACCCTACTCCGTGCATCCGATCGTGCTAGATAGAGCGGTTGCACTTGCCAAGCAAAATAGCTATCCGCTCTCTGCACACTTTTTGGAATCACCCGCTGAGAGAGAGTGGCTGGAGTCGCATAGCGGAGGATTTTTGGCATTTTTTGAGAAGTTTTTTGGCAGCAGCAGGGCTGTTACATCTATAGATGAATTTATGCATAGATTTGATAGCTACCCTACCCATTTCATCCACTGCACGCAGACTACAAAAGATGAAAAAGAGTATCTCTCATCGCACCAACACACCATAGCACACTGCCCTAGATCCAATAGGCTTTTGGGGTGTGGCAGATTGGCTATAGAGGACTGGGATGGAGTGATGAGTGTGGCTACCGATGGGCTTAGCTCCAACTGGTCATTGAATCTATGGAACGAGCTTAGAGCTGCATTGATGCTGCACCACAAAGCACCCCTAGCAAAGCTTGCCGATAGATTGCTTCGCTCAGTCACTCTAGATGCCGCCAAAGCTATCAGATCAGATGCCGGCAGGATTGAAATAGATGCACCTGCAGATATCATATCGGTGACTCTGCCATCTGCCGTGGAGGATATATCCAAACTATCGCTGCAAGCTATACTGCATACCCAAAAAGCAGATATGATATTTATCGATGGAGAGAACATTGGCTAAAGAGAGGCTCCTTGTCAGTGCTTGTCTGATGGGAGATAATGTCAAATACAACGGCGGCAATAACAAAATAGATCTAAGCAGACTTCAAGAGGAGTATGAGCTTATACCTTTTTGTCCTGAGATAGAGGGTGGATTGCCAACTCCTAGAGCTCCGAGTGAAATCATCTCCAAAAACCCTTTGAAGCTAGTAGATATCAATGGCAAGGATGTCACAAAGCAGTTTCAAACAGGGGCTCAAAAAGCCTTAGAGCTTGCCCAAAAACTATCTATCAAAAAGGCACTGCTCAAATCCAACTCACCATCCTGCTCAAGTTCAATGATATATGATGGCACCTTTAGCTCTACTCTGATAAAAGGTGATGGAGTAACCTCTGCACTTCTCAAAGAGAATGGGATAGAGGTTTTTGATGAGAATAGTATATAAAGAAAAATTATACTATAATATTTGAATGATTAAAGAAATTAAAAAAGAGATACATAAAGTTGTAGTCGGACATGAAGAGTTGGTCGATGGGATGCTAATAGCACTCTTTAGCGGTGGTCATATACTGGTAGAAGGGGTTCCGGGAATCGCAAAAACAACTGCCGTAAATACACTTGCCAAAGTTATGCGTTTTGAGTTTAAAAGAGTCCAATTCACTCCTGATTTATTGCCCGCAGATATCACAGGCAGTGAGATTATGGATTTGCAAAAGCAGGATTTCAAACTCAAAAAAGGACCTATATTTACCAATCTTTTGCTTGCTGACGAGATCAATAGAGCCGGTGCAAAGGTGCAATCTGCCCTACTGGAGGCTATGGCAGAGAGGCAGGTTACCATAGGTGAGCAAACTTTGCCTCTAAAGAGTCCATTTATGGTGCTAGCGACTGCCAACCCTTTGGAACAAGAGGGGACATACGAATTGCCTGAGGCATCACTTGACAGATTTATGCTCAAGATTAATGTTGGTTATAACAGTTTTGATGAAGAGCACGAAATAGTCCTAAGAGTTGCTCAAAATGGATTTGAAGATATAAAACCCATAGGAGACAAACAACTTTTGGATAAAATGCTTGAGAGTGTGCATAAAGTCCATGTAGAAGAGGCGATATCCAAATATATGCTTGAGTTGGTCTTTGCCACAAGAGAGCCACAAAAATATAATATCTCTGAGAGCAAAAAATATATAGAGTATGGAGTCAGTCCAAGAGCTAGCATAGATCTATACAAGGCTGCAAAGGCAAATGCCTATATAAGCGGTAGGGATTTTGTGACTCCATCAGATGTGGCACGGGTAGCATATCCGGTATTTAGGCATCGGCTTATTTTGAGATACAATGCCCAAAGCGACTCTGTCACTCCTGAGACAATCATCCAAGAGATACTGTCCAGGGTGCCAATACCATAATGGATTTGCATCCTACTCTTCGCACCAAAGAGGAGTTGCTCCATATGGTGCGTAAAAGGTCATTTCTTGATCTGCATGGTAGCCATGAAAGCCATTTGGGGTATACAGGATTGTCTTTTGAGGAGGCCATACCATATAGCGGCAGCGATGATATCAGACATATAAACTGGAAAATGACGGCTCGTACGCAAACTCCTATGCTCAATCGTTTTAGTGAAGAGAGAGAGATACCTGTCGTTTTGGTTTATCTCAATAGTGGCAGTCTATATTTTGGTGAGCCCAAAAGTAAGCACCACACTGCCGTGGAGACCCTCACTCTACTTAGCTATACTGCCTCCAATAGTAAAGATGGGTTTGCAACACTCTTTTATGATGATCGTTCTGCAAAATGGTATCGTGCAAGCAGATTAAAAAAAATGGCTGCAAGAAATTACGACCATGCTCTCTCACTCAACCCTATTGGAGCAAGTTCAGATATCCAAATAGCAATGATTGAACTCTCCTCTAGGCTTAAAAGATCTTCAGTGGTATTTTTGATTGGCGATTTTTTGACTTTTGCACAAAATTTGGACTTTTCAATATTGAGCCATAGACACTCCGTGTATGCAGCTATTATTAGAGACAGAGATGAAGAAAATATTACTTTACGAGGCAAATATGACATTATAGACCCCATCAGCCAAAAGAGAAGCACTATACAAATAGATTCCAAAACTGCCACACGCTACAATAAACTATTTGCCAATAAAGATAATGCTCTACTAAGACAGATGGATATAGACCATATAGCACACCAAAAGATCTATACTGATCAAGAGCCTTTAGATCAACTTATCAAACTAGTGAGGCAAAAATGAGTGTTGCTGCTGCCAATAGATTGTATGGTTTTGCTGATATTATGCCGCCAGAAAATATAAATATATCACCAACTCCATATATAGTAGTTGCACTTGCATTGACAATAGCAATATTTGTAGCAATATATACGCTACGCAAAAGATTCAAAGAGAGAAAAAGCAAAATGCCTTCACAAAAGGAACTTGCACTTATTTATCTAAAATCAATCACACCCCAACAGCTTCAAAACAAAGAAGAACTATATAGACTTAGCACCAATCTGTATATATATCACAACAATAACATAGATCAAACTGCCAGAGCTATTTTGGATGAACTAAAACAATACAAATATCATCAAAATCCCATCAAAACAGATAAAAAACTCATATCGAAAATTATCCTATACCTCAAGGGGCTATCATGATGCTTCTCTATCCCTGGGTATTGGTGTTGATCCCTGCATATTTACTTTGTCAATATCTATGTCCCGTCGAATACAAACAAAAATATTTTTCAAATACTCCAATGCTTTTGCTTGCCTACACCAAAAGTATTGATTATGCCAAATGGATACGATTTTTTGTGGTATCTATGATGCTTGTTGCGCTTAGCAATCCTGTGCTCAAGCGATCAATCAGCTCTATGCCACACAGCGGATATGATGTCGCACTTTTACTCGATGCAAGCGATAGCATGCACGAGTCAAAACGCTTCGAACATGCAAAAAGTATCATTGAAAAATTTGTAAAATCCAGACCGAATGACCGCATAGCTTTAGAGCTCTTTGCAGATCATCCATATTTGTCTATTGCTATGACATATGAAAAACAGAGTTTTGATAAAGTGCTTCCATATCTACAAATCGGCATAGCCGGCAAAAGATATACCGCACTCAATGAGGCACTATTTTTGGCGGCTACACTTTTTGACAAATCCCATAAAAGAGCCAAGTTTATTATCCTGCTTACAGATGGTCTCAACACAGTCAAAAGCGTTCCTCTCAAAGTCACAATCGCAAAGCTAAAAAAGGAGCATATAAAGGTCTTTACCATAGGTATAGGGGACGATTATCGCAAAGAGATATTGAGGCGTATTGCCACAAGCACCGATGGTAAGTTTTATGCTGCTTCCAACCCAAAAGCATTGGATAGCATATACCAAAATATAGGCTATATCCAAAAAGAAAAATTCAAAAGCAATACACAAATATATCAAATACCTCTCTTTAGATATCCTCTTTGGGCGGCTGTTTTCGGATTGATTCTGTTGCTTTGGTTTGATAGAAGTCATTACAAGATAATCATAGCATCTTTGGTTTTTACTTTGATAGCACTTACGGAACCTGCTATATCAAAAAATCAAAATCATACGGTAGAAAAAAAGCCGATAAGTCTCCTTATAGGAGTTGACTTGTCTGACTCCATGAAGTGTGCGGACAACTACCCTAGCAGACTTAAACTAGCCATCAACAAAGCATCCAAACTGATAGACATGCTGCCTGGAGCCCAAATCGGAATACTTGGTTTTGCAAAGCAACCATATCTCATAGCTGCACCTACCCATGACCACAAAACTCTTCATAAAGCACTATCAATGATAGATATATCACATATAGATACCAAAGGAAGCAATATAATATCTTTGATTAGAGCTTCCAAAGATTTTAAAATGCAAGACAATCAAGCCTTGGTAATTTTTACAGATGGCGGAGAGTTAAAAAGTTTTGCAAACCATATCAAATATGCCAAAAAAAATCATCTCAATATATCAGTATATCTGCTTGGGACTGCAAAAGGAGGAGTAATACCCGATAGAAAATCTATCAGAGAAGATCTATCCGGTAATATAATAATCACAAAGTCCAATCCGGCTATAAAAATAGTATCAACAAAAACTCAAGGTATATTTACAATAAACAGCAGCAGTAATGATGCTATCGAAAAAATTGCTGATCATATAAAAAACATATCTAAAAAAGAGAATATATATCGCAAAAAGTATCAAAATAAAATTCAACTTTATTGGCTTTTTGTGATACCATCTTTATTGTTTTTGCTATGGGGAAATTTTGCATTTAGGAGAAAGGTATGAGATACTATATTTTGATATATTTGTTTGCCACAACACTTCTAAATGCAAATATTTTGGATGATTTTAGAGCACTACTTGCAGATCATAACTATCAAAGAAATAGATACGAAAAAGCACTCAATTACTACTCTCAGATATCTGATCCAAGCCAAGCAGAAATATATAATATGGCAAATACTTTATATAAATCGGGCAGATATAAAGAGGCAATAGCACAGTATATACAGGTTCAAAAACCATCACTGCAATACAAAAAATTTCACAATATTGGCAACTGCTTTGTAGCGCTGGGTGAGTATAAAAAAGCTATAATTTTTTATAAAAACGCTCTCAAGTTTGGCTTTAGCAAAGCTACACTTAAAAATTTGAAACTGGCTACAAAAAGATATAAAAAGCAAAAAGAAGAGGCGGACAAATATGCAAAAAAACAGGCAAAAGAAGAGATAAAGTTTCGTAAAGGTCACAAAAAGACAAACCGCTTCAATGACAATAACGGTACAAGCAAGATAAAAGAGGCGCCAGATCCAAAAAAGATACAAAAAAAACATAACAACACGCCACAAGCAACAAAAAAAGGCTCACCTTTGATAGGAGAAAGTAAAAATCATATAATAAAAGCCAAAATCATATCCGATAACAGCAAGGATATAGACAAATATCTAGAAGAAAAATGGGAAATCATTTTAAACAAGCAAAGACTCAAAACCTTGCTTATACCACTAAATGTATCTGGAGAAGATTATGATAAAAATAGTTATTAGTATAATTTCTGCAACTTTTCTACTTGTAGCCAATAATAGTTTTGAAGTCACTCTATCAAAGTACAGAGTATATCCTTCTGAAGTAATTGTAATGACTGGCACTCTGCACTATGATACCCCCGAAGTACCAAACGGTATAGAGATAGACAAACTCTCAATAGATGGTGCAAAAATTTATAAACTGCCAACTCTGGAAAACAACAGCACGCATGAAATAATCTACAGAAATATAATTATTCCTCAGCACTCCGGGATACTCAATATTCCTATACAAAAGATATATATCCCTCACAAGAATCCAAAAACCTATATGAAAGTATGGGAGGTACTAGAAAGCAAACCGGCTAAAATTGAAATCCTAAAGATGCCTAATGACATTTTAGCTACAGGTAACTACTCCATATCAAGCAAGATAGAACAAAATAGCACTAAGCCAAATGATCCTATAAGGTTAAATATAAAAATAAAAGGAACAGGTGATCTTAGAAATTCTAAAGGTATCAGTTTGGACATTAAGGATGTCACTATATTTGACTCAAAACCTACTATAAAAAGCAAAATAGACAACAATGCTCATTTGCAAAGCACTCTTATGCAGCAGTTTGTTATCATAAGTGATCACCCTTTTGTGATTCCGTCCATAAATTTTAAGTATCTAAATAGCGATACTCAACTTGTAGAGACACTAAGCACTAAAAGATATAAAGTCAATATCAAAACAGACTTTCTGACAAAAGAGCGTATCAACTATATACTGTTTGCATTCGGAGGTTTTCTCCTTGGGTCTCTATTGACGCTGCTTGCCAAGAGAAGTTTTGGCAGTTTGCGTTACCGTTCATCGCCCCTATCAAAAAAGATAATTCAATCAAAAAATGATAAAGAGCTATACAAACTTCTTTTGCCATTTTCAAACAATAAAAATATTTCAAAGGCCATGCACCTGCTTGAGGAGAATATCTATCAAAACAAAGGACACAAAATCAATCGTAAAGAGATAGCAAAAGCAATAATGGATCTGAACCCGGATATCAAAAAGTGATCTGCGTGCAACGCAATTACCCGCTTCTAACAAGATCCAAAAATCTCTCTCCGTATCTCTCATATTTGATCTCTCCGATACCGTGAACTTCGAGCATACTCTCTTTATCTTTTGGTTGCTTGATGCTTAGCTCCTTGAGTGTCTTGTCTGAGAAAACTACATATGGAGGTACGCCATCTTTGCTGGCTATTTGCGTTCTTAGCTCTCTAAGCTTTTCAAAGATCTCGGTATCATACTCTCCCGATGGCTCTGCCTTTTTCTTGAAACTCTTTTTTAACTCCAGCCTAGACTCTTTGATCTCTATATTTTGGTTGCCTTTAAGTATCTCCAAACCTTTTGTCGTGATGAGATAGACTTTAAACTCTCCGATCCCAACCGCACCTATCTCCAATAATCTATCAGCAATAGTGAGCCATTGTGCTTTGGAATACTCTTTGCCGATACCATAGACTGATAACTCATTGTGATTGTTGGATATTATCCTCTGATCCTGGCTGCCTCTGAGCACATCTACTACATAGTGTAGTCCAAATTTTTGACCTGTGCGATATATAGCAGATAGCAACTTTTGGGCACTCTGTGTGATATCAAGCTTTTGGGATACCGGCATAGTGCAGTTGTCACACTTGTCATTGCATCTATCTATCTCTTCGCCAAAATATATAGCGATCGCTTGATGCCTGCACTCTTCCCCCTCGGCAAAATGAACCATCTGATTTAGCTTGTTGTAGGCATGCTCTTTGTAAGATGAGTCGGGCAACTCATCTATAAAGCTCTTTTGCTGGATGATATCGGCAGCAGAAAACAAAAGCAGTGTCTCAGACTCAAGCCCGTCTCGCCCTGCTCTGCCTATCTCTTGGTAATAATTCTCAAGCGTCTTTGGCAAACTCATATGCACAACAAATCTGATATTGCTCTTGTCAATCCCCATACCAAAAGCTATGGTAGCTACCACAATTTGCACCCTATCGGATACAAAATCGGCATATGTGCTGTTTTTCTCTTCAGTCGGCAAACCCGCATGATAGGCTCTTGCCTCTATGCCCTTGGATTGCAAAAATGTAGCTATGGACTCTGTGGATTTGCGTGAGAGTGTGTAGATGATACCTGCTTCACCCTCATGTGCCTTCAAAAACGCCATCAATTGAGCTCTGCCATCTTTGATTCTGTGTTGTGCCTGGATAGTGAGATTGGATCGATATAGAGTGCCCCTGAGTCTGTTTGGACTTTTGAGAGCAAGTTGAGTCGATATGTCTCTCTCTACAACATCCGTTGCTGTAGCAGTAAAGGCAGCTATCGGGATTCCTGCAAATCTATCTCTAAGCAGTGAAAGTTTGCGATAATCTTCCCTAAACTCATGCCCCCACTCACTCACGCAGTGAGCCTCATCTATGACAAAGAAATTGATATGCAACTTAGAGAGCAGATTTAAAAAGTATTGACTACTTAGCCTCTCCGGTGCTACATATAGCAGTTTTATCTCCCCCTCTATCAACTCTCTTTCGATCTCAGAACTCTCCTGAATAGTCTGCATAGAGCTTAGCATCCTGGCAGCTATGCCGTTAGCTTGCAATGATACTACCTGATCATGCATCAATGCTAACAATGGCGAGACTACCACCGTAACACCATCCATCATAAGTGAGGGTAGCTGATAGCACAATGATTTGCCTCCGCCGGTAGGAAGTATCATCAAAACATCTCTACTCTCTATGATACTATCGATCACCTCCTCCTGAAGAGGTCTAAAACTATCGTGTCCAAAATACTTTTTTAATATTTCAAATTTTTTCATACCGGCAGTATAGCCAACTAATATAGATTTTATGCAAAATATTTCAAATTGTCATACTTTTATATTTAGCCCCATTTGGCTAAAATAGCGACAATGATTACCAAATTAGGATACTAACAGATGAACAAAATCAAAACAATGCTCACTCTGCAACAAGAGCTAAATGACAATACCAACGGCAAAGGTTGGGAAAATGGTTTAACCAAAAACAATAAAATCATCGATTGGCGTCGCTGCATCTATCTTGAGGCTGCAGAGTTGATAGAGTCATACCCCTGGAAACACTGGAAAAATATTGATGCCAAGCCTGATTATGAAAATATAAAAATAGAGGCTGTTGACATTTGGCACTTTGTGATGAGTGAAGCTTTGAGGGTATATGCTATAGAGCGAAAAGGTAGTATAGAGGAGTTGGCATCGGCTATATCTAGCCAAAGGGCTTTTGAGGAGTTTAAAACCGGCAAAAAAGCAAAACTTGAGTCTCATTATGATGAGATAGCTCTTGTAGAGGAGTTTGTCAAGTCGCTATTTTGTGATGAGCCTATCGAGAGCTTGGTTGCAAAATTCTTTACGGTAGCTTCTGTCGCAGGGCTTGATCTGGATGAGCTCTATCAGCTATACATAGGCAAAAATATCCTAAACGCTTTTCGTCAAGATCATGGCTACAAAGATGGAAGCTATATAAAAATCTGGGGAGATGTAGAAGACAATGTCGTCATGCAGGAGATCCTTGCAGACAACAAAGATATCACTCCAAAAGAGCTGTATGATAAGCTGGAGCTATCCTATAATCAGTTATAGACTGGTTTACCAAGATCGACTCTCTTGGTCTCACCTGAACCAACGGTAATCTCTTTGGCAACTCTTATTGTTTTTGGAGTACTGTATCCGCACTCCTTGGCACATCTAACTGTTCCTATAGCATAATATGATCCGGCTGGTACGCCATAAAATGCAAACCTTCCTTTTGAATCTGATGCTGTAAATTTTAGATAATTATAAAGACGCTTATCGGTCTTTGCCATCTTATGACCGCCTATATAGCTCTCTTCAAACCACTGCTTAGAGTAGCTGGTAACAGGATTTAGATAAAGTCTTGTATGTCTCCCGTATATCCTTTGTCCATCTGAATTTGTCAGATAAATTTTGCCCGCCACTGTCGAACTGCCTGATTTTTTCAATCTTGCATACTCATCTGCAGGGAAAGGAACCCTTGGGATCGGTGCGTTGGATCGTGTAGTATTGCTCTCAGTCAAAGTACCTATATTTGGTATCAAAAGTTCTCTATGTATGCATCCGCTCAGTAAAAACATGCCTGCAGATGCAGTAATAATAATTTTTAATCTCTTTTTCATATTTTGCCCCATTTTTATTGTGTAATTATATCCTATTTCCCTAAACAAAACTCGCCAAACATTTTATCAAGTATCTCTTCATTATTGTATGGCTTGGTAATAGTACTTAGATGCTTTATCGCCTCCTGAATATGATAACTGAAAAATTCAAGCTCCTGATCAAACAGAGGTTTCCTTGCCTCTTCTATTTCTACAAGCGTCTTCTCTACAGCCTCTATTTGTCTTGCAGATACAAGCATTATCTCATCTGAACCACCCATCTCATCAAGCTTGGATTCCAATGCCGATATTAGATTTCTAAATTGAAACTTGGCACTTATATTGATTGGTTGATACATCTCGAGCTTTTTGCTATCTATTTTTTGGGATAAATCGCTCTTGTTGATAGCAACGATGCTCTCCTTGTCCAAATCTTTAAGTAGCTGCAATATCTTCTCATCCTCACTATCAAACTCTCTGCTGCCGTCAAACAGTACAACAACAATATCTGCATCCTCAATAGATGAAATAGATCTCTCGACACCCTGCTGTTCGATAGCATCACTCGCTTCTCTGATGCCGGCAGTATCGATAAGTCTAATGATATGAGTTCCGATACGAACCTGCTCCTCTATAGTATCGCGAGTAGTTCCGGCGATATCACTCACTATGGCTCTATCAAAACTAAGCAGTGCATTTAGTATAGAGCTTTTGCCCACATTTGGTTTGCCCACTATCGCTACTCTAAAACCCTCGATCAATCCTCTTCTTCTCTTGCTGCTATCTACAATATCGATCATTTTTTTCTCTATTGCTTCAAGTTTGTTTTTGAGAGTAATGATTATATCATCAGGGATATCCTCCTCAGCATAATCTATCATTACCTCAGAGTGTGCAAGCATACTGAGCATCTCATCTCTACTGCTATCGACAAATTTGCTCAATTCACCTTTGATCTGCCTGGCAAGTATTTTGGCAGCATCTACACTTTGTGCCTCTATGAGTTTGGCTATCGCTTCAGCCTCACTCATATCTATCTTGCCATTGAGAAAAGCTCTTTTGCTAAATTCGCCCGGCTGAGCAAGTCTGACGCCGTAACTCAGCAGTGTGTCAAGTATTTCAGATGCCACCACTGCACCGCCATGGCATTGAAACTCTACAATATCTTCACCGGTAAAGCTGTATGGTGATTTGAAATAGACCACAAGAGCCCTGTCTATAAGCTCCTGTTGAGCATTATACAGAGAGGTCAAATCACTTTTTCTTGGGCTAAAAGAGGCTTTAGGGGCTATCTGTTTGGAGATCTTGACTGCATCAGGACCGCTGACCCTAACTATAGAAATAGAGGCAACACCGCTTGATGTGGCGATTGCTGCTATTGTATCAGACATTATCGTTTGTTAAATTCACTGACAACGACATACCTGTCGCCATTCTGATTTCTTTTGATGGCAACATACTTGTTTGGGAACTCTTCTCTAAGCTGCTCCAAAGCTATCTGAACAAGCACGCCGTCAAGCGTTCTTGTCCTTCCCCAACCCTCTTTATGCACATGCTCGATAACTGGCTCCATGTAGTTTTGGATCATCTCCTGCTGGCTTGCCAAAAACTGTGCTATCTCAAGCTTTATATACAGTCCATGCCTGTTTTGCAACCAATTATAGATCAAATATGCAAGAGCGTTGTATCTATACCCCTCTTTGCCTATCAATAAGGCTGCATCATCACCGTCTATAAATATATATGCCGTGTTATCTATGACATCCACCTCTACGATATCAATATCAAAACAGCTCTTTGATATTAGATCTTTTAGCTGATCTTCTATCTGTTGTTGCAGTATCGAAGCATCTAAGGCATCATTATCTTTTGTCTCACCGAAAAAGTTATCGACTACCTCATCGCTCTCAATTGTTACATGATTATCTTCAGATACTGTTTTTTCTTGCACCAAAATATTTTCGGACTCTTCATCAGCATTATCTACTCTATTTGAAGTATCATCTTTCTCTGATGATAAAGTTTTACTACTACTGTTGATATTGTTATTTAGATGCGTATCGCTGCTTGATGACTTGGAGCCTGCTTTTGTAGCCACAATTATAGCGGGTTTGGCAAACAGCCCAAGTATTCCTGAGCTTGGATGCTGGACAATCTCATATTTCAATTCTGTAATAGAGCATCCAAACTCTTTGGTAGCTTGAGCATATGCATCTTCAAGTGTTTTTGCTTCAAACTTTTTCATAAATTATTCCTTATTTTTGCTACTATTTGCTCTCTTTATATTCTCTTTGTATTTGTTATATGCATGATTTATATATGCCTGCTGACCAATTGTCAAGATATTGTTTGTCAGCCAGTATAACACCAATCCGGCAGGGAATGTCAAGAAGAAGAATGTCATAATTGCCGGGAACCATTGGAATATCTTTTTCTGCATAGGATCAGTCATCGTATTTGGCTGTAGCTTTTGCGAAACAAACATAGAGACACCCATCAAAATCGGCAATACATAGTATGGATCTTTGTCTGCTAAGTTGTGTATCCAAGCTATCCAATGAGCGCCCTGAAGCTCTGTGGCATTCAATAGAACTCTATATAAGGCAAAAAATACAGGTATTTGCAACAGCATAGGCAGACATCCTCCCATAGGATTGGCTCCGTGCTTTTTATATAGCTCCATAGTTTGCTGATTCATCTTTGCAGGGTCCTTGCCATACTTCTCTTTCAGCTCTTTTATTTTTGGGGCGAGATCCCTCATCTTGTTCATTGACATCATACCCTTGTATGAAAGAGGAAACAAAATAAGTTTTACAAGCAAAGTGAATAGAATAATAGCCCATCCCCAGTTGCCGACATAATCCTTGATCCAAAGCATTACTTTAAAAAATGGTCTGGAGAGAAATGTAAACCAGCCAAACTCGATCGCATCTGTAAGTTTTGGGTGTATGTTTTGAAGTATTCTCCAATCTTTTGCACCTACATAACCGTGTATTTTGATGCTTTTCTTCGCTGTCACGAACGGCAGCGGATCATTACCGTTGCCTACTGCTATTATCGCCTGCACAGGAGTGTCAAAAGCATAAAACAGTGATGCATCATATCTGTCAAATGATGATATTATTGTGGCATCCTGTACTGTTTCTGTTTTTTTTGCCTTGCCATCTTCGATAGTGGTCATTACACCTTTGGAGTCTCTGATCAAAGAACCTCTGACTAGAAGATAGCGTGAATGATCAACATCAGGGCGATGTCCGGGAGTCAAAAAGATATCCAATGCATTGCTGCTCTCAACATCAAGATCATAATGACCATCTGGATAGAATGTAATCTTTTTTGTAATAACTGTGTCGGGGAGCTTTTGCGTCAATGTCAAACTCTGAGGAGCATCAGTGACCTTGATGCTCTTTGAGGATGCGGTATATGTGGTTTTGAAAGCGGCACTGTTTATAGACTTGTCTGCAAAACGCAGCTCAAGGGGCAACGCTTTGTCTCTATCAAAAAGTTCGGCGTAGCTTCCGTTTGTATCTTTATATTTCTCTTTTAGCAATTTAGCACTGGCAATACGACCCAGTTTATCAATTTTAAAAATATAATTTTTACTGCTGATTACAGCTATGATATCTTTTTGGTCTGCCTGTGCAGATGTTGTAGCAGGTACGGCTGCCGTGCTCTTGCCGGAAACAGCTGGGCTCTTTACGGATGGTGCTTCAATAGATGTGCTGCTTTTTTTAGTTGTGGCAGCAATGCTTTTGCTCTGCGAAGAGCTATTTAGGTCATTTGATTGCTGCTTGGGAGGAAACAGATAACTGTATCCGACCAAAATGGCAAATGAGAGAACCATGGCGATCAATAGTCTCTTTTGAGTATCTTGTTGTTCCAAATTGTAGCCTTTGTAGTATAATTAATAAATGAGTTCGCGATTATACTATTTTTTAAATTATATATTAAGAAGTTTGCCTCTTTTTAATGCCTTGGACATCTCTTTTGATAGTATATTGTATTTTTCATTGATAATTGGAGGTTTTGCTACCAGAATATAGCTTCCCGAGACCAAATTGTCACTTACGCCTATGAAGATGGAGCGAAGCAATCTTTTGGATCTATTTCTTTTGACAGCATTGCCAACCTTTTTGCCGGCAACAAATGCAACTTTCTTGCTACTGCTGTCTTTGTAAAAAAGTACAAACCATGGGGTGTGCCACACTTTGTCTGCTTTTTTGTAGATCGCATTGAACTCTTTGGAGTTTCTAATGCGCTCAAAGTCCTTTATACTGCCAATCTTTTTCTGCCTTTTGCTCTTCTGGCATTGATGATACTGCGACCGCTTTTTGTCTTCATTCTAGCTCTAAAACCGTGTGTTCTCTTTCTTGGAGTGTTATGCGGTTGATATGTTCTTTTCATGACTAATCCTAAATAAAATATACCTCTTGTACAAAGAGAAATTGGATAGAATAATACCCAAAAGGGCTTAAAAAGAGATGATTAGATATCCTTTGATCTGTTTTCATCCATTTTTCTCTTTAGTTTCATTTTTAGTTTTGCCACTTCACGCATATCCGCATGAGAATCACTCTCATCTACTATCTCCATACCGAGTATAGTCTCAACACAATCTTCAAGTGTCACTATACCCTCGGTTTGATCATAACTATCAAGCACCAAAAACATATGATCTTTTTTCTTGATAAACAGATCAAGCGCCATAGATACCGGAATATTTTCGTTGATTTTGAATATCTCTTTTTGAATAGTTTTCAACTTAACCGTATCATCTAAAAATGCCTGCTTAAATATCTTTTTGGTCAATACTATGCCTGTAATATTTTCCATATCGCCATCATAAACCGGCACTCTTGAAAATTTAAAAATTGCAGGTTCGCTTTTGATGATATCCTTGATTGTTCTATTGCCGTCGAGTGCAAATACCACAGTCCTTGGTGTGAGGATATCTTTGATCTTGATGCTATCAAGCTTCAAAACATTTTCGATCATATCTGACTCTTGCTCATCAAGAACACCCTCATCCTCACTCTGAAGTGCACTCTCCAAAAGCTCCTCCCTGCTCAACGAAAAGGTATTATCCCCTTTGCCGATACGATTTGTTATAAAAAGAGTCAATAGTATAACAGGATATGTTATCCAAACAAACAAACGGATTAGATATCCTGCCAACGGAGCAAGCTCCTTCCAATAGGTTGCCCCTATCGTTTTTGGTATAATTTCACCCGCAAACAGGATTGCAAGTGTCAAAAGTGCAGATGCCCAAAAAAGCATATCACTTCCAAATATTTTCTGTGCTTGAGCTCCGACAGCTGCAGCTCCTACGGTATTTGCGACAGTATTTAGTATCAATATTGATGCAATTGATTTGCTGATATTGCTTTTCTGTTTTTTTAAAATTTTTGCCGCAGATGGATTATCTTTTTCCAATACTGAGATATATGGCATATTGACCGATAGAAGAACCGACTCCAATACCGAACAGACAAAGGAGACTACAACAGCCAATAAAAAATATAGAACCAATAAGTTCATAAAACTAAATTCCCTCCCTTAAAGTAAAATCAAACTTGCTAAACCCAAAAAGCTAAAAAAGCCGACTATATCTGTTACTGTTGTCAATATAACTGTGCTACCAATAGCAGGATCGATACCCATACTCTTAAGCAACAGAGGAACCATAGAGCCAAAAAAACCGGCACTGAGCAGATTTATAATCATCGAGAGTGCTATAACTACGCCGAGCATTCCTCTATCAAACCATATTGCAGCGACTACGCCTACAATTAGTGCAAATAAAAAACCATTTGCAAGCGACAAAATAACCTCTTTTTTGATGGTTCTCCAGGCATCATGTTTGGCAATATCGCCAAGTGCAAGTTGGCGCACGACAACTGTCAGACTTTGAGTGCCGGCATTGCCTCCCATTGAAGCAACTATTGGCATCAAGACAGCCAAGGCTACCAGGCTTTGAATAGTACTAGAAAACATCCCTATTACCAAAGATGCGAGCAGGGCAGTTATCAGATTGATACCAAGCCACACTGCACGTGCTTTTCCCGCTCTGAGCAGATCGTCATCCTCTTCTGCATCATCATTTACACCTGCCAAGTGATACATTTGATCCGTGGCTTGCTCGCTGATGATATCATAAATATCATCTGAAGTGATCCGTCCAAGCAATATTCCTCTGTAATCCACTACAGGCAGAGCGCTCAAGTCATACTCCTGGAATTTTTTGACTACTTCATCAATATTTTCATGAGCCTCAGCGCTGATCACCTGATAGCTTTCGGGGGACTCCTCTATATTCTCCTTAATTGTTTTATCAAAATCAAATGTAAGGAGGTTATCCAGACTGATACCATATTTTAACTTGCGCTCTTTGTCTACGACAAAAAGATACTGAACATTTTCAAGCTCACCCTCTCTGCGAAGCCTAGTAAAATCTCTTATCACATCATGAACAGTATTCTCAAATCCTGCCGCATATACCTCGGTCTGCATATAGGCACCGGCCTCATCCTCATCATACTGCTTTAGATGGAGAATATCAGCTTTATCATCTTCATCGAGATGCTCAAATACCTCTTTTGCTACCTGTTCATCATGCTCTTCAAGATCCTGCATAAAGTCTGTTTGGTCATCCGACTCCAAATCAGATAGTGATTCGGCTATCTCTTTTGGAGTATATGACTCAACAATATCACCAAAGTATCTATCGGGAAGCTCCAATGCCACATCAGCTATCAGCTCTTTTGGTATAAGCTTAATAGCTTCATTGAAACTATCCTCATCCATATCTTTAAGAAGATTGGCGATCTCCGAAGGGTGCATATCATCTATATCGTGAGATTTTAGATACTCTTCCAGCTCATTCATGACGCACTCCTTCTAATTTTTTTGGCATTATACTTAAAATAGATTACTTTCTTGTATGACCATTGCCATAAATTTTATATTTGTATGTGGTCAGCTCATTGATTCCCATTGGTCCTCTGGCGTGGAGCTTATTGGTGCTGACACCCACCTCTGCCCCAAAACCAAACTCTCCTCCATCGGTAAATTGAGTGCTTGTATTTAGATATACGCATGCTGCATCTATACCGTTTAGAAACTTCTCGGCGGTTGTATGATTTTCTGTAATGATCGCCTCTGAGTGTCCAGAGCCATATCTTGAGATATGTTTGGATGCATCATCAATATTATCTACCACTTTGATTGAGAGTATATTATCCAGATATTCAGTATCCCAATCCTCCTCGGTAGCTTCATCTATATCGATGATCTGTCTTGTTCGCTCACACCCTCTTAGCTCAGTTCCATATTTATCAAACTCCTCTTTGATAAGAGGAAGTATATCATTAGCGATATTTTTATCCACAAGCAGAGTCTCCATGGCACCGCAAATACCGGGACGACGACATTTTGCATTGCAGGCTACTTTGAGTGCCTTTTGTATATCTGCATCTTTGTCTATAAACGTATGGCACAAGCCCTTATCGTGCTTGACCACCGGCACTGTAGCATTTTGTGAGACAAACTTTATGAGTGCCTCACCGCCACGAGGCACTATCAGATCTACAAACTCATCCTGCTTGATCAAATTTGCCACGCCCTCTCTGGAGCTATCAGGCAGTAGCGATATCGCCTCTTTGGGCAAATCATTTTGCATCAAAACATCTTGCAATATTTTGGCGATAGCCTTGTTGGAGTGCTCTGCCTCTTTGCCCCCTTTAAGTATGGCTACATTGCCGCTTTTGAAGCACAAAGCCCCCACATCAGCCGTCACATTTGGGCGTGATTCATATATCACACCTATCACACCTATTGGCACACTGACCTTCTCTACCCTAAAGCCGGCATCAGTAATCCATCCATCAATCACCTTGCCCACCGGATCTCTAAGTGCAGCTATATCCCTAAGTGATGATGCAATTGCCGATACTCTCTTATCATCAAGCATAAGCCTATCTTGCAAAGCAGCGGAGATATTGTGCTCTTTGGCATACTCCATATCTTTGGCATTTGCCTGAAGAATCTGCTCTTTGCCTTGCTCTATGGCATCTGCCATCTGCTCGAGTATCTCTCTTTTTTGATATCCATCAAGTGCTGCCATAGGTGCGGCACTGCTTTTTGCCTTTTTAAGAAAACTTTCCATTTTTTGACCTTTTACATATCAATCAATTAAGATTTTGAGTATTATAACGAAAAAGCGGAATTTTTTGTTTGAAGGGTTTACAGAAAAGAAACACGGGGAGAATCTCCCGGTATTTCCATGATGTATTATTAATGTCCAGCTGCCTGACAGCTCGTATCATCACTATTTTGATCGAAATAGTCATCCAAACTCTCATATTCTTTGGATTCACCATCTGGATCTGTGACCTTTATTCTATTGTTGCCAAGAGCTTCATATGTTATTTTTGAATTACCTTCCCCTTCTACAACCAATGTTCCACTCGACAAAGTATCATTTGTAGCAACAATATCACTGGTGGTTTTAATGACGATCCAGCCGCCTATACAGTTTGATTTTACCGAAACGTCCATGCCAAATGCAATTTTGTTTTCATCAGTATTGCTTTTTAGATCAAATTTTCTGATATCAAACTCTATTTTATCATAGTTGTTCTCAACCTTGCCGCTCCCTGTTATCGACAATGACATATTTGGTCCATCTATATCACCTTCAACAGTTTCAGTAATCTTTGTAAAATCTGCACTGTTTCCATTGCCGTCTTTCATGTGGAAATTATCAAATTCCAGCGTTACGCTGTATTTATCGGAATCTTTTTCCGTCTTGACAGTCATGGTTCCGTCTGCATATGTTCCATAGTTGTCTCGGCATTGCTCAAAGACTATTGTAACAAAACCATTATCTGAATCATCATCTCCATTAACACTAATAGTCCCCCCAGCTTGACACTCTGCTTCATCAGATACTGCTTTGCCCAAAATTGCAATTTTTTCTGCTTTTTCAACGCCTTTGGCGATCAACTTATTGTTGGTTACATTTGTTCCATTAGAGATTGATAAATTAAAAGTTTGCAAGCTTGATACTGCCGATGCAAGTCTCTTTTCACTTGCTTTATCAAGTTTTACAGTTGGGCTTTGACCACTGCTTCCGCATCCTGTCAATACTATTGAAGCTGCTGCAAACATACTCCATGCTAACATTTTAATCTTCATATCAGTTCCTTTTTTTAAAAAAATAACAATATCACACATATTGCATACTCAGAAGTATACTTTAAAATTACTTACTCTGAGCTATTATTCTCACTCGCGCCATTTACCCTTTTTAGATAAGAATATATCATGCTAATCTCCTTATTCGTAAAGAAATATCTCGGCATTATGCCTTTTCCTTTTTTGAGGC
>CAZVPN010000006.1:10106-23216 GCA_964628135.1 uncultured Campylobacterales bacterium | reverse complement strand
CGATATGTCTGCTCGATTGAGTGTAGATTTACCTTTTCTCTGGTTGAGTGTGGATATTGGATTGTGGGGCCTATCGATGCGAACTCTATTTGGGGGTATTTGTCTGACAGCACGCCACATTCCAATCCGGCGTGTATGGCATATAGCTGGCTTTTGCCAAAGATCTCTTTTATATGTCTCTCTACCAAAGAGACAAATCTACCTTTTTTGGGTTTCCATGCTGGATATCTATCTTTGGTCTCTATCTGGGCTCCAAATTTTTCAAAATACTCTCCGCACTCTGATGCTACCACCTCAAGCGTCTCATTATCCATCGCTCTAGCACTTAGCTCGATGCTTAGGTTGCCTTTTTCATCGGCCAATACCGTAGCGAGATTGACACTGCTATGAGGGATGCCAAGCCCATCATCAAACTTCCACACCCCGTGTCTAAAGCCATTTAGCATATCTATGATTTGGATGCTATCGGCATAGACTTTTGGGCTTTCATTTAGTTTTCGGACTTTGACTTGATCTGTTGGGATTGGCTCTTTGTCTGATCTGATGATTGCTACTGCGTTGGAGGGTATGGAGTTGCTTCTCTCTCCGCCTAGCAGATAGGCTATCTGGCTGATATTTTGCTCCTTTAGATAGCTTGCCAAAAGCTTGATGGCTGATGGGATATTTTTGTCTATGTCCACTCCTGAGTGACCTCCCGGTAGGGCATTGATGGCTATCTCGTAGCACTCGCCGCTACCATCGACCAACTTCTCAGATAGTGTAGCCAAAATATCCACCCCGCCGGCACAGCCTATGCACACCATAGCCTCATCTTCAAAATCCAAGTTGAGCATAAAATCACTATATAACGGAAAATCTATCGCTTTGGCTCCTATCAAGCCTATCTCTTCGTTGGCGGTAAATAGAAATTCCAACTCCAAAGCCTCATCCATCAAAGCCATCATCATAGCAATAGCTATGCCGTTGTCAGCTCCCAAAGATGAATCCTCAGCTCTGAGCCATCCATCATCTGTGAAGCTTTTGATATCGGGAGCTTTGCCCACACACACCATATCATAATGTGCTTGTAGGCACAGCTTTGGTTTGCCTTTGAATGCCAAAATATTGCCCGCACTATCTACCTCGGTGCGATATCCCCTCTCTCTGGCAAAATCCACCAAAAAAGCCATCAATGCATCGCTATCATTACTACAATGAGGAATTTTTGTTATCTCATTGAAATATTTTACAATTATACTCATCTTAACTCCATATCTGTTTCGATTTTACAATAATTTTACTATTTGCACTCAAATATATATCTTTTTCAGTCTCATAAAAAATATCTTGAACTATAATCTGTATTATACTATTTTAGGAGGAAAAAATGGCAGAGAATATTTTCAACTGCGAGCAGCCTGATGAGAGAGGTTATTTTGGTGAGTATGGAGGAAGCTTTTTGCCTGATGAGCTTCAGACGATTATGGATCAAGTCACAAAAGCTTATGAAGAGATCAGGGAGGATCCGGAGTTTCGTGCAGAACTTGCTGATCTATACAAGCACTATGTAGGCAGACCAAGTCCGATCTTTCATGCCAAAACTCTATCAGAAAAGTATGGAGCACCAATCTATCTCAAAAGAGAGGATCTCAACCATACCGGCGCACACAAGATCAACCACTGTCTTGGAGAGGCTCTACTCGCCAAAAAGATGGGCAAAACCAAGCTTATAGCTGAGACTGGTGCAGGACAACATGGAGTGGCATTAGCTACTGCCGCTGCATTGGTAGGATTGGAGTGTGATATTCATATGGGTGAGGTGGATATGGCAAAGGAGCATCCAAATGTGATACGAATGAGGATACTAGGTGCAAATGTTATCCCTGTCAAAGAGGGTCGCAGGACACTCAAGGAGGCAGTGGATTCCGCTTTTGGAGCCTATATGGCTGATCCCAATACGCAGCTATTTGGTATAGGCTCGGTCGTGGGACCTCATCCATATCCTAGAATGGTCAGAGATTTTCAATCTATTGTAGGCGTAGAGGCAAGAGAGCAGTTTCAGGAGATGACGGGTAAATTGCCTGATAATTTGGTAGCCTGTGTGGGCGGTGGATCAAATGCAATGGGGCTTTTCACGGCATTTTTACATGATGAGCAGGTGGCTATGCATGGTGTAGAGCCGGCAGGTAAAGGCTTGGAGCACATGGGGGATCATGCAGCCACTATCACTCTGGGCAAACCGGGAGTAATGCACGGCTTCAAATCATATATGCTCCAAGATGAAAATGGAGAGCCTGCGGAGGTATATTCAGTTGCTAGTGGATTGGACTATCCATCTGTAGGACCTCAACACAGCTATCTTAAGGATTTGGGTAGAGTCCAATATGCCTACATCAACGACAAAGAGGCGATCGATGCTTTTTTTGAGATATCCAGATTGGAGGGTATCATCCCAGCCATAGAATCAGCCCACGCCTTGGCATATGCATTCAAACTAGCCAAAGAGCCAAACATCGGCACAATCCTCGTAAACCTATCAGGCAGAGGAGACAAAGATATCGACTTTGTAGCCGAACACTACGGCAAAGAGTATGGAATCTAAGGCTTGATTCCATCAGGACAATCTGTTTGCACTATGTCTCCATTCGGAATATCTATACGTTTGGCGGTCATTTTGCCCTGCCAAATGCAGCCTGTATCTAGACATACTACTTCATCATTTTCGATATAACCCAATGTTGACCAGTGGCCAAAGATTACCTTGGCAGGCAATTTTTTTCTCGTGGGACATTCAAACCAAGGCATCAATCCTGCAGCTGCACTCTTTTTATTTGGTTTGCCTTTTTGGTTGTAGTCCAATCTACCCTTGGCATCACAATATCGCATACGAGTAAAGGCATTGATTGCATATCTATTTTTTTTGGTTCCGTCATAGAGTGCAGGAGCATCCTGCATCTTTTTGGCTAACCATCTTGGTGCATCATCTGATGATAATTTGGCTTGCAGTTTGGCACTAAACAATAAAGCCATCTCCAAATCAAAAGCCGGGGGAATGCCGGCATGAGCCATCACATATCCAAGCTCTTTGTCATAATGCACAAACGGCAGTGAGCGAACCCAATCTATCAGTTCATCTGCTTTGGGTGAATTGAGTATTGGGTCTATAGTAGGATTTGATTTTTTAAGCCCCCAGTATGCTGCCAACAAAGATATGTCATGATTGCCGAGCACGGCCACAACATTATCTTTGATACCGTACAGATACTCCAGCATTTTAAGTGATCCATTTCCACGATTAACCAAATCCCCGACCAACCACAACTGATCTTTGGATGAATCAAAATCTATCTTTTTGAGTAGCGCCATAAAGTCATCATGGCATCCCTGAATATCACCTATCGCCCATACATATCTATACTTTTTTGATTCTTTATTGTTTATACCTAAAAATTGTAAAAAGCCATTCACTATGCTCAAATAGTCCCCCTAAAATTTGATATTTTAGTGCAATTGTATCCAAAAATTAAAAATAGAAACTAAAAACTAAAAACTCTAAGTTTAGAACTTTTAGACCGGGGTCGGGTATTAAATTTTAATATGCTATAATATCAAACTCGAAACTTTTAGGGGTAATTATGGCAAGACGACCAAGAATTGATCTTATCGGCTACCACCATGTATCAAACCAGGGTGTCCACAAAGCAAATCTTTTTGCAACTATGATAGAAAAAGAGGAGTTTTTGGATATGGTATGCAAGGCGTGCGATATCTACGATATTGTCTTGCATGATTATAGTATTATGGATAATCATTACCACCTGCTTATTGAAACCAGAAGAGAAAATCTATCCTATTTCATGCGTCAAATCAATGGCAACTATGCCATACACTACAACAAAAAACTTGATCGTGGTGGTCCTGTTTGGCGCGGAAGGTACAAATCCTGGTATCTAATGCATGAAGAGTATCTGGACTATACAATAAAATATATAGAGTATGACCCAATCAAAGCCAATGTAACATTTTTCCCGGGAGACTATCCATATACCCTCAGTGGCGCGATTTTCGGTCAAGCTACAGTTCCCTCATGCTCTATGGAGTCTATACTTATACAAAAGTATGACGAACAGGAGCTCATAGAGTTTTTAGGGTCTGATTTGACCAGAGATGAACTGGGTGCATTGGAAGATGAAAAAAGAAAAAAAATCACAATAGAAAAAAAAGGTGTCAAACTTCAAAGAGATGTCCCTTTGGGTGAATATTTTAAAGATATTACATCAAAACAAGATAGAAACCTGGCCATGAAAAAGGCTTATGAAGATGGATATACGCAGGGGCAAATTGCCAAACATCTCAATGTCACCACTGCTCTTGTCTCCTACTCTATAAAGAAATTATCAGAGTCTAAATCTTCTTAGTGAATAGGTTTTGCATTTCCCATTACCGCAAACTTTGGCTTTAAGATGAGAACCGCTACTCCATATTTGACAATCATACCAACTTCCCTGTGGCGGATATAGAACCTTGCCTATCCACTTTGCGCCAACTCTACTGCTGCTCTTGAATATCAACATGCCTTTTATGTGTTTATTGTGTGCTGCACCCTTGCAACTCCTGCATATAACAGGATAGTTTCCGTATGTTCTGTCAATAACTCCATACAACTTACTACCTTCATTATATACTCTTACTATGACAGCATTCAAATCTTGTTCATAGATATACCATTTTCCAGTTATATTACCACCATGAAGGCCGAATATAAATATTATGTTAAATATAAATAATTTTAAAGGTTTCCTATTCATAGTGGATATTGTATCTATAAAAAATAAAAGTCCATAAAAAGCCTAATGTGTAATAAAATTGTAACATATTGTTACATATTATATTTAATTATATATTATAACTAATTTTATTTATTTTTTACCCTTTAAATATGTTATACTGCTACTTGAAGAATTTGATAAGGAGGTTATTATATTGAGCAAAATTACAGATAAAGGTGTAGTTGCAAAAGTTGCTGGTAGCAGGAGAGGTTTTTTGAAAAACATTTTTGTATCAGCTGCAGCTGCAGGAGCACTGGTGCCTATGTCGCTTGAAGCAGGAGATGATCCTGATATAGTCAAGGAGCCGGAATGGGGCAAGAAGCTAGGGTTTCCCGTAGATAAGACCCCCTATGGATATCCATCACCGTATGAGCACAATGTGGTTAGACGTGTGACTGAATTACTCTCTTCAGGTGATATGTATGCATCTGTTGCAATGTGTCCGATACATGAGATACAAGATGGTATCATAGTGCCAAACGGTCTGTTCTTTGATAGGTCGCATGGCGGTGTAGCTACAATAGATCCAAACAAATACAGGCTGATGATACATGGACTTGTAGAGAAGCCAATTGTTTTAACTCTTGAGCAGCTGAAAAGATATCCAAGTGAAAGCAGAATACACTTTATAGAGTGTCCTGCCAATGGATCTGCCGAATGGAGAGGACCACAATTTAACTCCATCCAATTTACAAAAGGTATGATGAGCTCTGCAGAATGGACAGGTGTGAAACTCTCAGTAATACTTGAAGATCTCGGACTCAAGCCGGAAGCCAAATGGATGTTGGCAGAAGGAAGCGATAACTCTCATATGGCAAGAACTATACCGGTAGAAAAAGCTCTTGATGACGCTATGCTTGTATGGGGTCAAAATGGAGAAGCTCTAAGACCTGAGCAGGGATACCCTGTCAGACTGCTTGTGCCGGGCTGGGAAGGCAACCTTAATGTCAAGTGGCTAAGGCGCTTGGAATTTGGAGACAAACCTTGGCATGCTAAAGAAGAAACTTCCAAATATACCATGCTTCAGCCGAGCGGCAAAGCTATCCAGTACTTCTGGCCTATGGAGGTCAATTCTATTATCACATCACCATGCCCAGAAAAGCCATGGACAGATCTTAAGAAGGGCGATATGGTAGAGATACAGGGTCTTGCCTGGAGCGGTATGGGGACTATTACTCATGTTGACATCTCTCTTGATGGTGGCGATACTTGGGTTGAAGCCAACCTTAAGGGACTTGTTCTGCCTAAATCATGGACCAGGTTTAGCTACATCATCAAATGGGAAGGAAAAGATATGGTCATAGCAAGCCGTGCTACAGATGATGCAGGGGTAACTCAGCCAACAATCAATCAAGAGGTTGGTAAAGTTGGAGTAGAAGGAGTATATCACAGGAACGCTATCTGCAGCTGGGAAGTCAAATCCAACGGGGAGGTGAACAATGTTCATATCAGAAGCTAAAACTATTACAAAGATCGCTTTGGCTCTCTCTGTGGTGACTGTTAGCGCGATGGCAGGTGAGAAGCTTAAGCATAATGTTGATAATGCAGTAATATATCCTGTCAAAAACAAACATTATGGTCCATATGCTGTCAACCCTCAAAGCACAAAAGGCTTCAAAAGAGGCAGAACACCAACAGCTAACGAGATCAAAGCTTGGGATGTTGCTGTCAGACCTGACGGCAAAGGATTACCAGAAGGCAAAGGAACTGCGGCAGAGGGCGAAGAGCTCTTCACCAAAGATTGTGCAATGTGTCATGGAGACTTTGGTATGGGTGGCAAAGGCTACCCTACTCTATCAGGTGGGCAAGGTACACTCAAAAACCAACTTGTTCATCCTGAAAATGGTGACGAGCCTCCGGTAAGAACCATAGGAAGCTACTGGCCTTATGCCACTACTATATTTTGGTATATCAAAACAGCTATGCCTTTTCCGCATCCTATGAGTTTGACAAATGATCAGGTATATTCCCTGACTGCCTATTTGCTCTCAGTAAATGAGGTTCAACTCAATGGCGAAGATATTGACGATGATACAGTCATTGACAGAAAAGCATTGTTGCAGATCCACATGCCAAATGAAAAAGGCTTTTATCCTAATGTAGAAAACGGAACGGCTGAAGTGGCAAAATTCATACAAAACCCTGCCAATTACGGTAGTGTGACAAAAAGATGCATGAAGGGCTGCAAAGATGGCAAGATAGTTCACATAAAGTATGAACTCAAAGATTTCATACCGCCTATGAGCACTGTTAGAGATCTTCCCAAAGAGAAAGGAACAAAAACTGTCTCCAAAGCCCAAAAGCTATACGAAGCCAAATGTAATGCTTGCCACGGTAATCCAGCAATAGGAGCACCTGTTGTAGGCAACAAAGAGGCGTGGGCCGATAGGATCAAAAAGGGCAATGATACTCTTTATAAAAATGCTATCAAAGGATTCAATGCAATGCCTCCAAAAGGTGGCAGCATGGATCTCTCCGATACAACAGTCAAGGAGATAGTTGACTATATGGTCGAGGCTAGTAAATAATTTTCATCAAACACAAAGGAGAAAAGATGAATATAGTAAAAAAACTACTTATTGCCACATCTATAGGCAGTCTATTTGTAACTGCTTCTATGGCAGGCAATGCGGATTTGGTAAAAGAGGGTGAAAAGATCTTCAATACCAAAAAGATAGGTAACTGTCTTGCGTGTCATGCCGTTAATGGCAAAGATATCAATAACCCAGGCAGTTTAGGACCTAAACTTCAAGGGTTGTCAGCATGGCCAGAGCAAGCACTTTATGATAAAATCTATGATCCTTACACAACCAATCCAACTTCGGCAATGCCGCCATTTGGAAAAAACGGTTGGTTGAGCGATCATCAGATCAAAGCAGTAGTGGCTTACCTGAAAACGGTTAATTAAATACTTAAATTAAAACAAAGGAGAAAAAATGGAAAGAAGAAAATTTTTAGGATTTGGTGCAGGAATACTCGCAGCAACAATGGTACCGGCAAGCCTATCGGCACAAAATTATAGAGAGACCAAGGTGGATCTTTGGAAAATAAAAAATGAAAAAGGCAAACCGGGAGTTAATGCAGCGATCAAAGCGCTGTTTGGGACTGATAAAGTAGAAGATGGCAAAGTCAAACTAAAAGCTCCGGACATCGCTGAAAACGGTGCAGTTGTACCGGTAAGCATCAAAGCTGATGGCGCAAGCAGAATAGCGCTATTCCAAGATGGCAATCCAGAGGCAGCAGTTGTTGTATTTGATGTACCAAAAAACGGTATCCCTGACTACTCTTTGAGGATAAAACTACAGCAGACATCCGATGTGACGGCAGTTGCAGAGATCGATGGAAAACTCTATAAAAGTACAAAGAAAGTTAAAGTTACTATCGGTGGATGCGGCGGTTGATTCCGCTATTTTTGAAATTTGGTCATGAGTCATAAAAAATAATATTACATTAGATAAAGAAAGGAAAAAACAAAATGAGAATTAAAGCAAAATTCAAAGACGGCGTAACAACAGTAAAGGCTATGGCAAAACATCCGATGCTAAGCTATATTCAGGCTAAGAAAAAAGGCAAGGAGGCTAACTTTATCACCTATATTGTAGGAAAAGTTGGTGATGAGATAGTATATGAAGCCAGCACAAGCCAATTCTTATCCAAAAATCCTTATATCAAATTCAAATTTAAGGGTGGTCAAGGAAAAGAACTCGTGCTTACTTGGACTGATCTGAGTGGTAAAAGCAAAACAACAAAAAAGAAGATTAAATAAAGGTCTCTTTCTGATTAATGAATGATAAATGAAAGGAGAAATCATGTTATCAAAAGTTGCAAAATATTCTGCCCTTATTGCAATCGCATCCACATCATTGTTTGCGACCGACTTCAATATTCAAGCAGAAAAAGATAGAAAAGCATTGGTAAAATATATGGAGGCTAAATTCAAGGATCCTGTTAAAAATAGATCTTTTTTCCCATATTCTACAGAAGATGAGTTGAAAAATACTATTAAAAAAGGTGTCAAAGCTTCCGAGCTAGCCAAAGGATCGTATGGCTATGACATGAAAGGCCGAGAACAATATGATGATATCAATGAACTGCCACCTTATGAGGATGCTATTGATGAAGGTGAAGCGCTATACAAAAATAACAAAGCTCTACAAAAATGCTTTCCAAAAACTGATATAGCAGGAGATTATCCATACTTTGATGACAAAAAAGGTGAAGTTGTCACTATCACTCAAGCTATTAACGACTGCTTGGTAGATGCAGGTCAAAAAAAATGGAATATCAAAAAAGGCAAAATGGCAAAACTTGAAGCATATTTTGCACATAAGTCTAAAGAGGCGGGCAAAAAGGTTGATATTAAAATCAATTCTAAAGCTGCTGAAGAGGCATACGAGAGAGGCAAAAAGGCGTATTATTCGCAAAGGGGATACCTAAAGCTTTCTTGTGCCACTTGCCATGTGCAGGGAGCCGGAAAGCGTGTCAGAGCAGAATATATGTCCCCGTTATTAGGACATACTACTCACTTTCCTGTGTATAGATTGAAATGGAATAGCCTTGGTACACTTGAGCGTAGAATCGAGGGGTGCAACAAGGATGAGGGAGAAAATCCACACAAAGGCAGCAGTAAATGGGCTAAAGAAGTATTATACTTCATGTCCTACATGTCCAATGGTATGACCATAGATGGTCCGGATATAAGAAAATAAGGAGCACAAGATGAAAAATATTAATAAGATTCTACTGACAACACTCCTGGCTGGCTCCACAATTGTATATGCTGATCTACTTGGAGAGGCTGCAAAACTTGATGTCAAAAAGGTTTGTGATGTAAAAGCAAATGGCTTAGATAAAGTAATAGCGATTGCTGCAAAGTATAACCCGGAAGCAGTAAAACTTGGGATTGAGTTCAAAAGACTTGGTGTCACAAACAGCAACTATATCAAAACAACCGCCGCTGCAATCAAAGACAAAAAGAAAGAGGTTGTGCTCCAATACAAGAAAAAGGGCAAAGTAAAAAGCCAAAAAATGGCAACAGATTATGCTGCATCCAGGGCTTGTCATTTTGCTATACGGGCACTTCAACAAAAAATTGAAGCGGAAAAGACATGGAGAATGTCTGTGCCTGGTGATGGCTTCAAATATTAAAAAGGTAATAATATGAGTAAGATGAGTAGAAGAGAGTTTGTTTATATGATGGCTATGCTTGGAGCAGCGCCAGTTTTTGCAAACTCGCATACACGTATGACCAATACAGGCAAGCTTGAGGATTACTACAAGCTCAAGCCATTTGGTAATGCGAGATTGATACATATGACAGACAGCCATGCTCAATTGCTGCCTGTCTATTTTAGAGAACCAAGTGTAAATCTTGGTTTTTTTGAAAATTATGGAAAGCCTCCTCATATAGTTGGAGAAGCTTTTATGGACTACTTTGGCATCAAAGGCAACAAGAGACTTGAATATGCTTTTACATGCCTAAATTATGAGAAGCATGCTGCAGCAATGGGCAGAGTTGGCGGATTTGCGCAGATCAAAACTGCTGTTGACTTTCTAAGAAAAAGCTTTGGCAAAGAGAAAACTCTGCTGCTTGACGGCGGTGATACTTGGCAAGGAAGCTGGACTGCACTACAGACACGAGGCAAAGATATGGTGGGGGCAATGAATCTGCTTGGTGTGGATGTAGCTGTAGGGCACTGGGAGTTTACATATAAAGCATCTGAGGTACTTGCTAATGCCAAAGCGCTCGATGCGGAGTTCCTGGCGCAAAATATTCATGTCAAAGAGGATGCTCTATTTAATGGATCTCCGGCATATGATGAGGACAGCGGACTTGCATTTAAACCATATACAATCAAAAAAATGGGCGATGCAAGAGTAGCGATCATTGGGCAGGCATTTCCATATACTACAATTGCCAACCCTCAAAGAAATATCCCTGACTGGACATTTGGAATAAATGCAGACTCTATGCAAGAGCTTGTAAACAATATCCGCAAAAATGATAAACCTGATGCAGTCATAGTTCTATCTCATAATGGTTATGATGTGGACAAGAAAATGGCACAGGTAGTCACTGGAATAGACTTTATCATGGGGGGGCATACACATGATGGTGTGCCTGAAGCCTATCCCGTCAAAAACAAAAAAGGCACTACATATGTATGTAACGCCGGATCAAATGGTAAATTCTTGAATGTTCTTGATTTGGATATCGAAAAGGGTAAGGTCAAAGATTTTAGATTTACACTTTTACCGATATTCTCTGATTTGATTCCTGAAGACAAAGCTATGAAAAAGTATATTGCTGATGTCAGAAAACCATATGAAAAGGATCTCAATCGCGTAATAGCCACTACAGAGATGACCCTTTTCAGAAGAGGAAATTTCAACGGCAGCTGGGATCAGATTATCTGCGATGCACTTAGAGATGTTAAAGGGGCAGATGTGTCACTCTCACCTGGATTTAGATGGGGAACAACTCTTATGCCGGGTCAGGATATTACATTTGATGATCTCTCAACACAGACAGCAATGACATACCCGGAAACATACGTCAAAGATATGGATGGAAAAACAATCAAAGCTGTCCTGGAAGATGTAGCAGATAATTTGTTTAATAAAGACCCATTCTATCAGCAGGGTGGAGATATGGTAAGAACCGGGGGGCTCTCTTATACTATAGATCCGCAAAAAGATATTGGTCACAGGATCAGCAATCTTCGTCTCTCAAACGGCAAACTTATAGAGGCAAGCAAGAAATATAAAGTGGCAGGCTGGTCAACAGTAGGATCAGTTTCTCCTGGTGAACCGGTCTGGGAGACAACAGAGAAGTATCTCAAAAATATCAAGCATATACGCAAAGATTATCATGTTGATGCGCCGGATATCCTTGGAGTAAAAGGCAATCCAGGCATCACAAAGTGCTAATCAAAATAGACAGCTACTTTAGAGATGGGCATCTTTGCCTATCTTGCAGTAGGTTTTTCTATTATAATTTTTTTGTAATACAAAAATCTACAAGGAGGCAGAATGATAATAGTGGGCAAAGTTTTGAGTATCTATAGTGCCACTGACGAGAGCCAAAGTCTTCCAAGACCTACTGCAAGGCATCTTGAATGCATAGAAGGGCACGGTATTAAAAATGATAAATTTGCTGGCAAAGATCTTGAAAAAACTGTAATGGTCATAGGAGAACGATCATACAATATGGCAAAAGAGATTGGCGTAAAACTTGAGCCCGGCAGTCTTGGTGAAAATATACTTTTTGATTTTGACCCTCATTATTACCCAGATGGAACAAGATTTAAGATTGGTGATGCTATACTGGAGGTTACAGAAGATTGCTCCATGTGCAAACATCTGACTATGTTTGATGCTAGACTGCCTAAACTGCTCAAACACAAAAGAGGCAGATATTGCAGAATAATACAAAGTGGGACCATTGTGACTGGACAAACTGTCTCTCTATAAGGAGATTAATATGAAAAAAGCTGTTTTGTTTTTTTTATTGTTATCTACAGTAGTATTTGCTGATAATATGAAATACGCCGACCCTAAACCATCCTTCGATAATCCACGCAAAATTTTTATGAAGCTCAACATGTCAGGTATCCATGAAGTCAACCATATGCTTGGTACAATTTATAATCTACTTAAAGACTATCCAAGTGATACTCTAAAAGTTGAAGTTATTGCATATGGTCCTGGCATGAGAGCGATCAAAAAAGATTATGACAAAAAAACACTCTCTCGTATCCGTTCATTGATGGAGTATGATGTGGATTTTGTTGGTTGCCTAAATACTATGGAAACCATGGGCTGGAAGAAAAAAGATTTCATTGACAATATCACTTATAGGCAGGCGGGTGTTGCGGAAGTGATAGAGAAACAGGTGGCTGGATGGGTAGATGCAACACCATATTAGCAGACAACTATAATTAATGATATACCAAAAATTAGAAATTCTTCAAAGTAGCAGGAGTCATTATGCAAAGTAGAAGTATACCCTTTCCACAAATATCAAATGCCGAACCCATCAGGGAGGTCATAAAAGAGGCTTTTGATACTGATATTGAAATATCGGGGGGCTGGGGATATAGTATTTCTGATGCAGTAATTTTACCCGATAACCTTAACTCTGTTAAACAGCTACAACACACAATTGCAACAATGCGTACTCATTTGGAAATGAATTTAACACAGCCACCCGAAAATAGTTATGGAGGTATCAATCTAAATGAAATATCCAGAGAAAATATTCGAGATAATGGAATCAATTACAGCAAAGTCTCCTATAGAG
>CAZVPN010000006.1:3318-10006 GCA_964628135.1 uncultured Campylobacterales bacterium | reverse complement strand
TCCAGAGAAAATATTCGAGATAATGGAATCAATTACAGCAAAGTCTCCTATAGAGCAAGTGCCATGAAAGAGAGTGATTATGAAAAATTTATCGATGAGTATAAAGAGGGGTCAATGAGAGATGACTTTGACTTAGAGTCACACTTTGATGCACGCAAAAAAGCGACTATACATAGAGAGATTAATGTTTGGTTTGTTGCTAACTAAATATTAAAATATATTTTTGTGTTTAGTTTTGCCGGGAGGAGATCCCGACCTGTTTTTCTATTTACCATCAAGATCAATAAATAGATCTTTTTTAAATTTGTATGTATATGGCAAACCGGCATTTTTCCAACCATTGACAGTTCTAAGCTTTTTATCTTTGCTCTTGTCGCCCTCTGTGCCCTCAATTTGAGTATAAACATTTTTAAATCCTGCTTTATAAAGCATAGTGGCAGCTACACCGGATCTATCACCGGATCGGCAAAATGTTATAATTTTTGCATTTTTATCAAGTCCCTTTGATTTGACAAATGCCTCTACTTGAGAAACAAAATTTTTGTTTACATGGCCACCGAACTTTGTACCCTTTTTATTGAGTTTAGTATAATCAACATATTTCAGTGGGATATTTTTGTCAACTATTGTTGCATATCCTACAAAGTAAAGCTCTTCTGGCGTTCTTACATCTATTACCAATACCTTTGGATCCTTCATCTTCATGTCATAAGCCTCTTTAGGAGAGAGATAAAGTCCCTGTGGAGTCTGCTTTTTCTTCTTGGCTGGCATTTCTGCTGCACTCAAAGCTGTAGTCATTGCTGTAGCCAAACCAATGGCCATCAAAAACGAAAAAATTCTTTTCTTCATTTTATCTCCTTTTTTGTGTATAAAATTACAACTTTATTACAGTTGTTGACAATATTATATATGTTTAAACTTAAATTATAATCATTTATTATAAAATATACAACTTGAAACTTTAATATGTTTCTATAAGGAGCTGTATATGAAAAAAAATTACTGGAATCCATACTTTGGAGGCGTAATATTGGGCACAATGCTGTTTTTAACCTTTTTGATAGCATCCCAGGGCTTTGGTGCCAGCGGTACATTTTCGAGACTTACCGCACAATTCTTGGTAGATAGTGACAAGAGTTGGCTAAACAATGGTTATGTGGGTCACTATTTTAAACATAGCAATAATGCATTGCTGAACTGGACAGTTCTTGAGACAATAGGTATATTCTTTGGTGGCTTTGTCAGCGCACTTCTAGCTGGTAGATTCTCGATCAAGCCTGATAAAGCAGAAGGGTATAGTACATTGAAGCGATTTTTTTGGGCCCTTGTCGGAGGTGCTATAGTAGCATTTTCTACAAGACTTACGAGAGGTTGTACAAGTGGTCAAGGACTTGATGGAATGGCTACATTTTCTGTAGGTGCTTGGATATTTATGTTCTCTGTTTTTGCAGCAGGACTCATAATGTCTCCATTTTTTAGAAGACAATGGGTAGATGATGCCGGGAAGGATAAATAGCATGGAAACACTACTGTTACCTCTTTATAAGAATGGTTTTTTGACTCCTGAAGCAAACTTCTTTTTTGCTATAGTTATGGGATTTGTTTTTGGCTTTGTTTTGGAAAGAACCGGTTTTACCAGATCTCAGCACATTGCAGACAGCTTCTATTTTCGCAATCTTGCGGTACCAAAAATTATGGGAGTCACAACAATCACTGCAACAACCTGGTTTATTCTATTTGCCTATATGGGCTGGATAGACCTTGATGCATTATATACTCCGGCCACATTTATCTGGCCATATCTTGCCGGCGGTTTGCTATTTGGTCTGGGCATGGTGATGAGTGGATATTGCCCTGGAACTGCAGTTGCAGGACTTGGAACCGGCAAAAGTGATGCACTTGTATTTTTGATAGGTATTTTTGGTGGTATGTATATTTACTTTGTGTTATATGACAAAATAGAAGCTTTTGCCTCATCAGGTAGTCTGGGAGTCTATAAACTTCAGGATCTTTTTGGCGGCAATCAATACACATCTTATATATTAACGGTAGCATTGGAAGTTGGTATCATACTATTTCTAATGACATTACAAAAACTTACAAATAAAGGAGAAAAATAATGAAAACAAATACAGTAGCACCAATTGGTGGATTGATAATATTGGCGGGCGCGCTCGCATTGGCATTTTATACCGGAACAAATGCAGCGGCAAAAAGTGCATCGGACGCAAAAACTATAAGTAAATATGTGGCTTTGAGTGAACAGGCTTTGGCGGGAGGTGACAGCAAGAAGGCTGAAAAGATCATCCAAAAAGCGATAGCAGTAGACCCTAAAAGCAAAATAGCTTTGAGTGAATATAAAAAGATTATACTATCTTCTGCTCCAAAAACTGTAGCGCCTGCTCCGGCCCAAGCATCTGCACCTGCAAGCACAAAATCTGATACCAAGACAACACCAAAAGCAGAAGCAGATGATGAGATGGGCTGCATCTAAGCTTCTTTTGCTGCCTCTTATCTTGGGCGGCAATGTTATTGCAAATAGTGATACTCAAACTATACAAAATATATCCGACGGCATAAAACTCTTTAAAAATCACAAATACCACAAGTCATACAATCTATTGATGCCATATGCAAAACAGGGTGATCCAAAAGCGCAGTTTTATATAGGGCTGATTTATGATATGGGTAGTATTGATATGATGGATAAAACAAAAGCTGTCCAGTGGTATCTAAAAGCTGCTGAGCAAAATCTTTCGCAAGCTCAATATGATATGGGTGTTATGCTCTCAAAGGGTGAAGGAACCCAAAAGGATCTCAAAAAAGCACTTTGGTGGTATCAGCGATCAGCAAATCTTGGCAACAAAAACGCAATGTTTAATCTCGGTGTAGCATACCAGAGAGGCTACGGGTGTGATATTGACATGAAAAAAGCAATTTATTGGTATCAAAAAGCAATTGATTTAAATATGTCAAAAGCTGCATACAATCTTGCTTCACTGTATTATGACCCTAAAAGCTCAATCAGAAATCTCACAAAGGCAAGAACGCTATATAAGAAAGCTGCCCAACTTGGCAACACCAAGGCAGAGTTTATCTTGGGCTATATGTACGAAATAGGACAAGGTGGCAAGAGAGATATAAAAGAGGCGATCAAATGGTATAAAGAGGCGGCTATCAGTGGCAATTTAAATGCTAGGAAGAATTTATCAATATTGCTAAAAGAGAGTTCACAAAACAAAGAGGCTAATTTTTGGCTAAAAAGAGCAAAATCTAAAAGTCATTAACCACACAAAAAAGAGAAAATCCCTCCTCCTTGTTTTTGTTTACGCTTTTTCTCTTTTGTGCTTTTTATGCTCTCTTTTTGACAATATCTTGCAGTATATCGTGAGCGTGGTTGATTGCCATTGCGATGGATCCACCGCTTTTAAATACAATATCGCCTGCCAGATATAATCCATCAACGGTGCTTTCATAATTTTCATCAAATATAGGCTGACCCTTATCATCAAGTTCAATATTGCAACTTCTAAGGAAATCTACCGGAGTAGTGCCTCCAAGTGCATATATAACCCTATCATATACTACACTGTATCCATTCTGATAATTGACTTTGACTTTGCCATCGCTATTTTCAATAGATTCTATATCTGTATTGTATCGGACTCTGAGTCTCTCTTCCTGGTCATACTGCTCTATCATATTTCTATTGATATCATTTGCCCTACCAAACGAGTCTCTACGATACGAAAGCGTGACATTGTTGTCTGTGCTCAGATGACAAGCGTACTCCAAGGCAGTATCTCCACCACCGACGACTAGTATCTTCTCATGACCTCTGCAATCATGTGGGTTGAAGTTTACAACCTTTCTTATAGAGGCTGGAATCTTATATGATGGTTTGTTTGGGCGTCCCATTCTTCCTATTGCTACCACTATATTTTTGGCTTTGAATATTCCATTGTTGGTAATAACCTCAAATGTTCCATCTTTAAGCTTATTAATTCCTGTAACCTCTGTTTTAAATCTAGTATCTATTTTCTCATCGTCAAGAAGTGTCTCAAAATATTCAAGTGTACTCTCTTTGGTGCCGTCAAAAAACTCTACATTGCCTTTGATAGTCACCTCTTGACCCTGCCAGTCTTTGTCGACTCTTTTTGCATCTTTATAGTATTGTCTGATAGTTTGAGAGTGATTTTCGCCTTTTTCTACAAAAAGTATCTTCTCTAAACCAAAAATAGAAGCTTCAACGGCTGAAGCAATCCCGCCAGGACCACCGCCGATAATAGCTATATCATAAATATCTTGCATCTTTTACCTCCGTAGTAAAATAATTTTTTATTATATCAAAAAATTAAACATATGCAAATATTTTATGAATATTTTATTCAAATTTAATACCCGACCCCATTATAAATATTTTATTTCTTGGACTTTTATAAATATATACAATATATTACTATTTTGTAATATATTTATTTGATTTTGCTTGATAACAAATCTTAACCTTCATTGGATATACTTTCAAAATATTTTTCACATAAACGAAGGAGAAAAAAATGGCAGATAATGAACTTTTTGACAAGATCTCTGATCTGATATATCACAATGATTTTGATGGCTTCAAAGCTACCGTAGACAGCTTGGATAATGTAAATATCCAGAACAAACACGGAGAGAGCATACTACACCTGGCTATCAGAAGAGATAGGATGGATATGGTCAAATATCTAGTAGAGGAGAAGGGTGCGGACATCAATATCACTGATGTTGCAGGCTGGACACCTTTGATGGAGGCTGTTGTTGATAACTTCCCTGATGTCGTCAAGTATCTTGTTGAGCAAGGAGCTGACAAATCTATACCTAACGGCAGAGGCGAGCCGGCACCTGCATTGGCTCAAAAGTTTGGCAGAACATCTATGTTTGAGTATCTACTCTGATACTCACCATTCAAATGGGGATATTACTATCCCCTACCCTACAACAACCCCAACCCCAACTCTCTAATCTCATCTAGCTTATTAAAATGAAATGTTCTCTCTTTCATTCAAATAGTGTTTCATAAGCCCTAACCTTCTCTTCAAAATTCATCTTGGCATAAGCAGCTGATGGTGATGGTAGATAAATCGTCGGTATATCTAGATATTGAAAATTGAGCCTATATAATACCTCCGCTTTTCTACCTGTAAATGCTATCTTTTGGACAGATGGATAACGCTCTATCAAAGATGCGATATCATTGACCTCCTCATCTTCGAGCGAGCTATCCAATGAGTTTTGTCTATTGCAGCTTTTTATCATATCCCACAGACCGATATGATTCTGCTTGAGTAGCCAGATTTTTTGATCTTTGTTGTTGATAGGGTATTTTGTGATAGCAGATAGTATCTTCCAAAATTGATTTCTTGGATGTGCATAATAAAAGTCATTTTCGAATGATTTGATACTTGGAAATGAACCAAGCACCAAAACTTTAGTATCTTCAAACATTATGGGCTCAAACGGATGATATAGTAGCTCTTCTTGCATAAAATCACGCCCCCTAAAGCTTCTTGAGAAAATTCTCAAGCTTTTTTATCTGCTCAGCAGTAATATTCTCAACCGTGATACTCACCCAGCCGCCCTCATCTGTCAGTGTATAGAATGGCTTGTTTTTTGGTTTTTTGCTTGGATTTTTTTGCTCTTTGATGATCTTTTTGATCTCTCTGAGTGAGAGCTTCTCCTTCTCTACTCTTTTGAGCAGATCGACTATCCTTTTTGGATCACCTGCTTTGTTGATCTCTTGGGCTGCACTATATCCAATCTTACCCTCTTTGAGAGCCTTTAGGATATGTTCAGACAACGAAAAGATTTTCAAACGATTGATAAGCGTAGCCACAGATATGTTACCAAGCCTCTTGGTGATCTCCTCCATCTGCTCTCTTAGCTTCAAACTCTTATCATCAATCTGCTTGAGCACTCCATTATCTATATTTCTAAATCTATAAAGAAGCTTTTTGACATCCTCTATATCCATCTTGAGACTCAAAGATATATATTCCAAAATCCCAACCGTCTGATCATATGGATTGAGATCAGCTCTTTGGATATTTTCAGATAGCATCATCAACATCGCCTCACTATCATCTACATCATCGACCACAATAGCAGGGATCTTGCTCCAACCCAACCGCTTGACGGCTTCTAGTCTTCTAAAGCCTGCTATCCTCTCATATCCATCATCTACCTTACGCACAATTATTGGTTGCAAAAGTCCATTTGTAGATTGGATATTTTGAGCAAGCTCATCTATCTCCTCATCCGAAAAACTTTTGCGATCGTGCACTTTTGGATCAGATATTTTTGATATATCTATCTCAACAGATTGACCAGACAGACTCTCTTTTGACATCAAATATCCTTTTAATAACAACGCTGTTATTAATCATACTTCACCTTCCCTAAAAATGTGTTGAAAGAGGATTTTTTTGGCTCTTTTTGATAGAAAATTATTTGAAATTTAATACCCGACCCCGCTTGAATAATGAATGATAGGTAACAGGTGATGGTTGGTTGTTGGGCTTTGTATGGTTTGGAGGTGAAGAGTTTAGTCTCACACTTTGCGTCTTGCACTTTATGTTTTGTGCGGGACTGAAGTCTCCGCTTCTGTTTTTGCTTTACGCTCCAATAATATCTTCAAATCTCTTTG
>CAZVPN010000006.1:1365-3218 GCA_964628135.1 uncultured Campylobacterales bacterium | reverse complement strand
AAGTCTCCGCTTCTGTTTTTGCTTTACGCTCCAATAATATCTTCAAATCTCTTTGTGATCTTTTCGGCTTGGGCTAGTCCTTCTATAAAAATCTCTCCATCTAGTGTTAGTGTTGGGTCTTTTGCTATGCCCGCTTCGATTGCTTTTTGGGTATCGGGTTCAAAGAAAAATTGCACTCTGATTGGCAAATGTTTGATGGCACAACTTACCCTTTTGGAAAATTTTGCAGTGCTTACCCTATCTCCATATAGCACTACCTTGTGAAGTGGATATTGGCTCTTTTGCTCATTTAATATCTGAGCTTGGCTCATCTCGTGACAAGCTTCAAACTCTATTTGCGGCATCTACTTACAAGCTCTTCTCATATTTTGCACCATTAGCACCAAAATAGCGACTACAAAAACTTGAAAATCTATCTCGCTAGCTCTATGAAAGGCTGCGAACTTATCAGTTTGGGTCATTAGCTCTCCTGCTTGCTGCATAGAGATGATATCGGGCATATAGTAGTGGCCAAAAAATAGTCCGGATGCAATAGCCATCAATGCTGCCAATATAGCTATGCCGTCCCTTTCACCCATCTTGTATCTAAATGCCTCATACAAAAATATAACCGCAACACCAAAATCAACCAGATATGAGAGTCTAATGAAATTTTCTGTCATTATCTGCCCCTCTTGGTAATGACTTAGCACATTGCTCCCAAGCCAATTGGCACTATTGAATATCACGGGAGCTACCACAGCACCGGCATATATACCAGCACCAAGCACGATACCCAAAATAACCAAATATGCCATAGTGGCTACTCTAAAATATTTTTTCATTCTCATCCTTTATGTTTATTGGCAATTTTGTTTTTGATCATTGCATAGAGTGTAATGGCAATCCAAAATATCTCAATCAGCATAGATCCTAGATTGAAATGCACTATCAAGGATATTATCAATAGCACTGCACCTATTAGATTGAGGAGTTGATACCTAAAAGATGTTATATCATCGCGACCTGTTTGCAACAAAAAGTATGCAAGCACAATAAAAACCATACCTGCAAAACCAATCCATTGAAATATATCCATTGTCAATACATCCTAATCACAAAGCCTCTATCCAGCCCTGCTAGATCTTTGTAAAATCTGATCGAATATACTCCAATTTCCTTAACAAACTCTGAAATATACTCTCTTTGATCATATCCCATCTCACATACTAGATATTTGATGCCTCTTTTTTTGGATAGAGTGATGATATCTCTAAGTATCTCATCTCCTCTCTCTTTGCCAAATAGTGCCGTGTGTGGCTCATAATCTACAACATTTGGCTCTAGCTTTGCCCCTTTGGCGATATATGGAGGATTTGAGACTATCATCTCTATATCTGTATCTATGCTATCTAGCAATGAAGTGTGGTGTAGCTTGATCCTATCTTGCAGCTTAAACTTTGTTATATTTTGTTTGGCGATTTTGAGTGCATCAGCGGAAATATCAGATGCCTCTATCTGCAAATTGTCAAACTTTCGAGCTAGAATGATAGATATCACGCCTGAACCTATGCCAATCTCAGCTATGTGGGTTAGCCTGTTTGATGAGATTATTTTAGCCGCTTCATCGATCAATAGCTCAGTCTCAGGGCGAGGTATCAAGGCTCCGGCAGCTATATAAAACTCACTATCATAAAAGCTCACACGATTGGTAATATACTCTATGGGCTCATACTTGGCTCTTCTGCCCACAAAAGCCCAAAATGCATCGATATCTTCAACCTCATCACCATCGTGAGTCATCAGATAGACACGCTCACAACCCAAATGATGAGCCAATAATATCTCTGCTTCCAGTCTTGGTCTATCTGTCA
>CAZVPN010000006.1:0-1265 GCA_964628135.1 uncultured Campylobacterales bacterium | reverse complement strand
CTTTTCAGATTTGCAAATATCCCATCACTTGGAAGTTTGGCGTCCATATCTACTTTGCTGGCATCAAATCCCATAGCTTTGAGACGCTCCAAGATCGGTGGGTGAGTGTGATAGAAAAATATTACAAGCGGATGGGCTTTTGGAAATGCCTTGTTTTCACTAACTAATTTGAGTAAAGCTGATATCAGGTGCTCTCTACCGCCAAGCTCTGATCCAAACTCATCTGCGGCATACTCATTGTGCTGAGACACAAAGCTCATAATAGGAGTAAAAACAAAGCTAAGTACAGGCAAAAGCAAAATCAATGTAGCTATCTTGACCCCAGCATTGGGTGGAGTGCCCATTTGTGTAAAGAGGCTATCGGGGATATGCCCAAATACAAAAAAGGCAACAAAGAGCAATACAGCCATCATTGCTATATTTTTCCATATATCACCGTGTTTGAAGTGTCCAAGCTCATGTCCAAGCACCGCCAGCAGCTCCTTGTCACTCAACTTCTCAAGCAGCGTATCAAAAAGCACCACTCTTTTGCTCTTGCCAAGTCCACCAAAAAAGGCGTTGAGCCTGCTGTCTCTCTTGCCTGCATCCATCACAAATATACCGTCGCTTCTCAATCCGACTTTGCTCATCATAGACTCTATATCGGATCTAAGCTCGCCCTCTTCAAGTGGAGTAAATTTGTTAAAAAGCCCCATAAAAAACGGCATTAGCATATTTGCTCCAACCGCAACAGCAAACATCAACACAAATCCCCAAATCCACCAATTCTCAAAAGTAGAGATAACCCAAGCAAGCAGAGCAAATACAGCCCCACCGATTACTGCAAAGAGTAGTATGGATTTGATGGTATCTGCGATATACATCTTTGGAGTCATTTTGTTGAAGTGATAGGCTGAGTCTATCTTGAACTTGCGATATATCTCAAATGGCAACATCACTACAAAATTGATCGCAAAAAACCCAAACAAAAACAGCACTGCAGAGGTGATGCTATCTTGCACCCCCACCATACTCTGAAGCCAAGCAAAGCCCTTGGTCACCCAAAAACCAAACAGCAAAAGATCCACGATCATCTCCGCCATAGCAACTCGCTCTTTGGCAATAGCATAATTGGCAGCCACCGTATATCGCCCCTTGCCCATAAGCACAGGATCCTTCTTCTTCTCAAAATCAATATACCCTATCTGCATAGTAGCGATATAGAGCTTGAGCATAATATAAATCGTATATATCCATATAATAGTCGATAACATTTTTTACCTCTG
>CAZVPN010000005.1:4688-23485 GCA_964628135.1 uncultured Campylobacterales bacterium | reverse complement strand
TTCGCATCGAAGAGGAGGAGGCAAAGCTATCTATCGAAATAGCAAAAAAAGATAAGCTTATCTATAAGGTATCGATAGGTGATTTCGAGAAGAAACTTAGGAAAAATATAGAGCGATTGGGCATTGCAAAAAACTAAAAATATCATTATGCTATTCCACTATAAAAATCAGTATATAGTTGCAGTTTGATTACAATATTGATGTAACTATTTTGTAATTTTTAGATGTTACAATTCTGCTGAAATTTTTTATAGGAGCGTTAAAATGAAAGTAAGATCGTTTTTGGTAGCTGTGCTTTTTACAGTGGCTGCAAATGCTACAACAAATATAACTTGGTGGCATGCAATGGGTGGAAGATTGGGCGAAGTTGTCAACCAATTGGCTGATAATTTTAACAAATCTCAAAACGAATACAAGGTCATACCTGTCTATAAAGGTGGATATGAAGATACAATGACAGCAGGTATCGCTGCTTTTAGAGCACACAAAGCTCCTGATATCATTCAGATATTTGATGCGGGTGCTGCTACTATTATCAATGCCAAAGGAGTAGTATATCCGGTGGCAGATCTTTTTGACAAGTATGGAACAAAGTTTAATGCAAATGACTATATAAGTGGAGTTAGAAATTTTTATGCCGATTCTAAAGGCAGGATGATAGGATGTCCTTTTAACAGCTCAACTCCTGTTATGTATTACAATAAAGATATCTTCAAAAAAGCAGGTATCGAAAATCCTCCAAAAACTTGGGAAGAGTTTGAAAAAGATGCAGCCAAGATCAAAAAAGCAGGCTATATTGCACTCTCTCAAAGCCATAGCCCTTGGATATTTGCAGAAAATTTTCACTCTAGACACAATTTGCAACTAGCAAATAAAAACAATGGATTTGACGGTTTGGCAACTAAGATATACTATGCAAATCCTGCGATGGAGTATCACTGGAGCAAATTAAGAGATTGGGTAAACAAAGGATATTATAAGTATTACGGAAGAGGATGGGGAGATAACCAGCAGGCTTTTTATGATCAAAAAGTAGCTATATGGCTAGGTTCAAGCGGATCATTCGGCGGACTTAAAAAGGGTGCTAAGTTTAACTTCGGCACAACATATTTGCCTTATTGGAAAAAGTTTATAGATAAAGGTGCTCAAACCTTTATAGGTGGAGCGGCACTTTTTGTATTTAGCGACAAAAGTGATGAGAAGTATAAAGGAATAAATGCATTTTTAAGATTTTTGACAAATCCTAAAAATCAATACTTTTGGCATAAAGAGACAGGCTATGTGCCTATAACAAAAGCTGCTTATGAGTTGGCAAAGAAAGATGGATACTACAAAAGAACTCCTGATGCCGAGATAGGCATAAAGCAGTTAAGCTTACCTGCTCAAAAGTGGACAAAAGGGTATAGACTTGGAAATTATGTTCAAATAAGAGAGATCATGGTTGAAGAGTTTGAGAAGATATTAAATGGTCAAGAGAGTGCTAAAGATGGCTTGGAGACTATAGATAAAAAAGCCGATAAGCTTTTAGAAAGATTCGCTAAAACACACAAATAGGATAGCGGGTGGCATCTTTTGCCACCTCATTTAAAAAATGAAAAAAGTTCAGTTCAAGGGCGGAGTTGTTCCTTATCTTTTTGTCTTACCGCAAATTATTATCATATTGGTTTTTTTCATATGGCCTTCGGTTATGGCTGTATACTATTCATTCGAGCTACAAGATGCTTTCGGCATAAGTTCGCAATTTGTCGGTTTATTAAACTATAAAGATGTATTAGGAGACAAGGATTATTATAATAGCCTCTCGTTTACTCTGATTTTTTCGACTCTTGTTACTCTTTTTTCGCTTAGCACGGGACTTTATCTGGCTCATAAAGCAAATGAAGTTATCAAAGGAAAAGGTCTATATAGGACTCTGTTTATTTGGCCATATGCTATAGCTCCCGCAGTTGTAGGACTTATAGCTACATTTTTGTTCAATGAGAGTCATGGAGATTTGTATCGCTTTTTAAATCAAATCGGCTGGAAGTTTGATCCAAAAAGTGATCCTTTTGATGCACAGGTAATGCTCATTTTTATATCTTCTTGGAAGCAGGTAAGTGTTAATTTTATCTTTTTTTTATCCGGTCTGCAAGGTATCCCAAGATCCATAGTAGAGGCGTCAAAGTTAGATTGTAAAAGCGACACAAGAAGGTTTTGGAGTATTATCTTTCCTCTTCTTACGCCTACAACATTTTTCCTTCTTGTGACAAATATAACTTATGCATTTTTTGATACATTCGGTATCATAGATACTACAACAAGAGGAACGCCTATGGGGCAGACAAAGACTTTGGCATACAAGATATACCAGGATGGCTTTTTAGGTGCTGATGTGGGAGGCTCTTCAGCCCAATCTGTTATATTGATGCTTTTCGTCTTAATCATAACTATTTTTCAGTTTAAATATATAGAAAAGAGGGTTCACTATTGAAAGAGATAGGTTTTTCGTCGCTACGAACACATATTATTTTGATCATTTTTGCACTTCTTTTTATAGTTCCCGTATGGACTATCCTGGCTTCCTCTACCCATACTCCGGTAACTATACTAAGAGAGGGTTTGCAGTTTTGGTTTGGAGATAACTTTATAAATACTTATAAGAGTATCCTTTTTGAGCATAGCGGATACACCAAAAATGTAACTGCCTTTAGAATGCTCATAAACTCTTTAATATTGGGATTTGGTTTTGCTATAGGAAAGGTTGTTATATCTTCTATGGCAGCATATGCTATAGTCTATTTTAGATTTAAGTTGGCAAATTTTCTTTTTTGGTTGATATTTTTAACGCTACTTTTGCCGGTAGAAGTAAGGATAGTGCCATCTTTTGAAGTTCTTTCAAAGTTAAATTTGCTAAATAGCTACACTGGCTTGATAGTTCCTCTTATAGCATCTGCTACTGGGACATTTTTCTTCAGGCAGTTTTACAAGTCTGTGCCCGATGAGATGCTTGAGGCTGCAAAAATAGATGGGGCAAACTCATGGCAGTTTTTTATAGATATCTTAGTTCCTCTTTCAAAAACGATGATGATAGCTCTTTTTATCGTAATGTTTATAGTGGGATGGAACCAATACCTATGGCCCATTATGATGACTACAAAGCCGGAGTATTCGACACTTCTGCTTGGTATCAAAGAGATATATCAAAGCAATTTTGAAGGCACATACCTGCCGGAGTTCAATAAAGCTTTTGCAATGACAATTTTAGCTCTTATTGTTCCTGTTGTTATAGTCATAATCTTTCAAAGATGGTTTATAAAAGGTTTAGTTGATTCGGAAAAATAAGGATGAAAATGGGATATATAGAGATAGAAAAAGTAAGCAAATGGTACAAAAAAGATCACTTGATTATAAAAGATTTGACACTGTCAGTTGCTAAAGGTGAGTTTTTGGTTATAGTAGGTCCAAGTGGCTGTGGCAAATCAACACTACTTAGGATGATAGCAGGACTGGAAGAGATAAATAGTGGAGTGATAAAGATAGAAGATGAAGTTGTAAATAACCTGTCTCCAGCCGATAGAGATATAGCTATGGTTTTTCAAAATTATGCCCTCTATCCGCATATGAATGTATATAAAAATCTTTCATACGGGCTAAAAAACAGAAAAGTGCCCAAGGATATCATAGATAAAAAGGTAAAAGAAACATCTAGGCTCCTTCAAATAGAAGAATTATTGGAGAGAAAACCTAGTGAATTAAGCGGAGGTCAAAGACAAAGAGTTGCTATGGGTAGAGCTATTATTAGAGAGCCAAAAGCATTTTTGTTCGATGAGCCCCTCTCTAATCTCGATGCTAAACTTAGGCATCAAATGAGATTGGAAATAAGAAAGTTGCATGATAAATTGGGTATTACTTCTATCTATGTAACTCATGACCAAGTTGAGGCGATGACATTGGCAGATCGTATTGTTGTGATGAATGGCGGAAGAGTCGAGCAGATTGGCACACCTGATGAGATATATAATACTCCCGCATCCATCTTTGTCGCCAAATTTATGGGCACACCGCCTATGAATATATTTCAAATGAAAATTTCTGACGGAAAAATAGATTTTTTTGGCACATCAGTCGAGATTAGCAATCCTGATGGCATGGTTTTTGTCGGTATAAGACCAGAGGCTATACAAGATGCAAGGTCAGATATTATGATAGAGGTTTTAGTCACCATGGTAGAGAGGTTGGGAAGCGAAAACATTATTTATGGAGAGTGTCAAGGAGAGCAGATAGTTATCAAAAGTAAAAAGATGCCGGAAAAAAATAACTCAATGCAGTTTTATCTCTCCAAGGAGAGTATTTATATCTTCTCTTGACAATTTTTGATCTATTTAAAGTAGAATATTAAGAGGCAAGTTGGTGCAGTGATAATATATGGTAAGCAGGGCAAATTTGTCTAACGATAAGCCCCGCTTGTAGTTTTTGAATTTTACTTCTCTTTTAAGTTCTTTAGTATTACAGGCTTAAAAGTAAATACTGTTTCATCATTTGGATCAACATTCATTTCAACCCAACTTTGTTCAATAGAACCAAAAGTTTCGACTCTAGTAAAGTTTGGTGTTAGCCCACCATTTTTATCAAACATTGCTTTGTCAACCTTAAAGTAGTGTGAATCACCATGTATTAAAACAACTTGACCGTTAAAGTTATGTGTCTCTTCTATCATTGTATTTATAAAGTTTGTAAAGCCATTTTTTTCATTTAAATTAGGTAAGAATTTTTTATTCCATCCATGATCACTTAGCTCAAAAGGAAAATAAGGATCTGCTTGAATTGCAATAGCTATACCGGCAAGATGCTTCTCTCTAGCTATTTTAAATGACTCTTTTAACCACTCTATATTTGCTTTGCTTCGCTCTAAATATTCATTGCTAGCTTTTTTACAAGCTTCTTCTGATCGATTTGAATGTTTTTTACAAAGTTTTTCAGTTGATACCAAATTGTTGTTGCTACCAACTACATGCAATGCTACGAACATTACATTGTTTACAATTAAACGACTATTCTCACTAAATTTCTCTCCAAGTTTTCCTTCTCTTTCTACTTTCAATGGATTTTTGCCTTGCATAGTATTTTTACTAAAAAATACTTTACGGATGTATGCCAATCTTTCTAATGGATCATAGCTACCATTATTTGTTCTGTGACAATCAGTCCATTCATTGTCTCCAACACTATATAGGGTTGGCACATTCAATTTGTTTAAATAATCAATCAAATCTTTTCCTATAATTTCATCTGTGCATTTTTCTTTACCGCTTTTTGTATCGCCGGTAAAGATATTAAAAAGCACATGATGAGCATTGATAGATTTAATTGTATCTTCTTTTATGGCACCTTTATCTTGAGGTTCATTCGGCATTATTGCTACTTTAAATGAAGGGGTAAAAGTTGCTGCATTTGCAATTGCTACTAAACTTAACAGTAGTAGCGTAGACTTAATTTTATTCATTATTTGCTCCTAATTTTTTTATTATAGATTATAATCTATCGCATATATCTCAATCGATACAAAATATTTTTTATATCGCTATCTCGATAAACCAAAAATACCTTTATGGGCATCTGCATCCAATTTTGTATATTTCACCTCCCATGATATTTTATTTGTTGTTTTGAAAGCATAGTATTTTGTAGTGACAAAATGATTACAAATTTTGATATATAATCCTTAATCTTTTTAAAAAAATTACGATATATTGGTTGTGATATTTCAAATATACTAAAGGCATAAGTTATGAAAAAAATTGTGTTGATTTTGTCTATAATGTTTAGTGGATGTGCTCAAAAGCCGCCAAAGGATGTCAAGCAGATTAAAGTAAGTATAGAAAAAAGCTACCAAGATAATTTTGGTCACAAAAATAATTTTTGGAAAGTTGCTGATGGTGATTGGAGTTTTGAAAATGGTTTTTTGATACAGCAGGAGACCTCAAACAGCTATAACGCTATTATTAATACAAAAGAGAAATTTGGCAATTGTCAAATAGAGGTCAATTTTATGCCTATTAGCGGTAGATGGGATGCTAGTGGAGGCATTATTTTTAGAGCACAGGATAACAATAATTACTACATCATTAGAGCAAATGCATTGGAGGATAATTTTTCTTTGTATACCTATATCAATGGTTCTCGCTCAAATTTAATAGAAGTCGAAACAAAGGCTCCTGAGATAAAAAAGTGGCATACTATTAAAGTAGTAGCAAAGGACAATCATATACAGGGATATTTGGATGGCAAGTTATTGATTGATTATTTTGATGATACATTCAAGAGTGGATATGTAGGTTTGTGGACAAAGGCTGATTCTGTGACCAAGTTTGATAACTTTCAGGTTGAGGGCAAGTAGCCAATTGCGAACATATCTCAATTGTGATAAGTGTTTCCAAGTTGTTATCATATTATGTTACTCTTTTGGGTATGGAATATAGATCAATATTTGTCTCTGACATACACTTAGGCACCAAATTTTCAAAGGCTGAGAAATTTTTAGATTTTATGAAGCATAATGAGTCAGAGAATCTTTATTTGGTAGGCGATATTATTGACGGCTGGGCAATGAAGCGTAAATTTTATTGGAGACAATCCCACTCAGATGTAGTCCAAAAAATACTTCGCAAATCAAGAAAAGGCACCAATGTCTATTTTATTACGGGAAATCACGATGAGTTTCTTCGCCCATTTTTGCCTATAATATTGGGGGATAGACTTGAGGTGCTCAATGAGGCAGAGTATATAGCTTTAGATAACAAGAGATATTATGTTACCCATGGGGATTTTTTTGATTCTATTACTATGACAAAAAAATGGATAGCAGTTTTGGGGGATATCGGATATGATGTGCTTCTAAATCTAAATGGTATTATCAACTTTATACGACGAAAGTTTGGTATATATCAATACTGGTCATTATCCAAACATGTCAAAGACAAGGTCAAATCGTCAGTCTCCTTCATAACAGACTTTGAGACGGTATTGGCAAAGCATGCCAAACATAAAGAATGTGATGGTATTATTTGTGGGCATATACACAAAGCAGAAATGAAATATATCGACGATATAGAGTATAAAAATTCCGGTGATTGGGTGGAGTCTTGCACCGCATTGGTAGAGACCAAGGATGGTGAATGGAAAATAATAGACTGGCTCAATCAAGAGGAGAAAGATGCCATATGAAAATAGCGTTAGCTCTTTCCGGCGGTGCTGCTAGAGGAGCCTTTCACTTGGGGGCTATTGAAGCATTGTTGGAAAAAGATTTTCAAATAGAAGCTATCTCAGGTAGCAGTATAGGTGCTTTGATAGGCATGAGTCTCTCCGCGGGTGTTGCACCTAGAGAGCAACTTCAAATATACAAATCCAAAGAGTTTAGAAAAGCTATGAAGTTTAGTGGATTTAAAAGAGGTTTATTTCACATTGATATGGATGCAAAAATACTCAAAAAGCTAATTCCAGTCAAAAATATAGAAAATGGCAATATCGATATGTATATTACCACCGTTGATCTATATAGCGGTAAAATTGTGCGTTTTTGTGAAGGCGAAGCTATATCTTTGTGCTCTGCATCTATATCGGTTGTTCCTCTTTTTGAGCCGGTATCATATCGAGATTACCAATTGGTTGATGGTGGCATTATGGATAATCTACCGATTGAGCCAATCCAAAAATATGGTTTGCCAATTGTGGGTATTGATTTGCATCCAAAAGAAGTCGGTTTCAAAAATAGCATATTTGGAATTTCAAAACGAAGTGCATTTTTGATGTGGAGAGCATCCGTAGAGGATCAAATTGAAGTATGTGACTATTATATTACCAATCAAAAACTAAAAAACTATTCACTTTTTAGCTCTAAAAAATTAGACGAACTTTTTGATATAGGATATCAAACAGTCTTGAACCATTCTATCCTCGAATGCAAAGATAGATAACAATTTCTAAACTGTAACCATTCTGTAGCCAAACGTAATTAACTTGCAACCATTTAACAATACAATTGTCTCCGTAATAAATTTAAAGGAGACAAAGTGATCAAGAAAAGTGTATGTGTAGCTGCCTCGTTGGCACTATTTTCGACAATGGCAACTGCCAAGGATATTAAAAGCGTAGAGTTTAGTGGAATTGATATTTCCAAAAATGATGCTCAAAAGCAAGTAATGAGAGTTTCAGACAAGCTTACAGTTACTTATACTGATGGCACAACCAAAGAGTATCCTCTTAGCTATAAAGTTTTGGCTAAGCTTGGTGACAAGATTGGTGGTGGGACATTGGGATTGATGACTGACGAAGATGGTAAGCCTATACTCAAAAAAGATGGCTCCAAAGATATCTCAGATGGACCAGATGGCAACTCACTCATCAATGTAGGTGACAAGAGCTATCTTGTGACACATATGGAGGAGAGACCAGGTGAGCTATATCATACTGAGCTCAAAGTTGATAATGGTCAACTCAAAGCAGTAGATACTAAGCCTGTAGATCTTGCAAGTGTGGGTGGCACCATAATCAACTGTGCAAGCTCAAAAACTTCATATGGTTCGCATCTTGGTGGTGAAGAGGATTATTCACTCAACTCACGCTATGGTGACAAAAATTCACCATTTTATAAAGATTGTGACAATCTTGATCCAAAAGATGGAGCAGGCAAGTGGTTTTGTAGATATGTGGATGGTATGGCAGCATACTTGCACGATACCAAGATAGACAAAAACAACAACTACAACGGTGAGAAATTTAGCCTCTATAATTATGGTCATATATTGGAAGTGCAGCCACAAGCTGATGGAAGCAATAAGGTGGTCAAGCATTATGTAACAGGCAGATACACTCCAGAGCTAGCACTTATGATGCCGGATCACAAGACTGTTTATATGACAGATGACGGCACTTTCAAAGGTTTTTGGAAATTTGTATCAGATACAAAAATAGATACGGCTAGAGAGTGGACAGGCACACTATATGCTGCAAAACTATATCAAAAATCTGCCAAAAATGGTGGAGACTTCACTCTATCTTGGATCAAATTGGGTCATGCCAGCGATAGTGAAATCAAAGCATTGGTAGACAAAAAAATGAAACTAACAGATATGTTTGATATCGCTAAGCCGGATGAGAATGGTGCTTGTGGATATGGATTTAAAAAGATCAATGAAGACAGTGCTACTGAGTGTCTAAGACTCCACCCAGGCATGGAGAAGGCTGCTGCATTCTTGGAAACTAGAAAGTATGCTGCATACAATGATGCTACTATAGAGTTTAGAAAAGAGGAAGGTATCACTTATAACCCTGAGAAAAATGTCGTCTATATCGCAATGAGTCAAATCAAAAAGAGTATGGAAGATAACTACAAAGGTGTAGAGACAACTAATGACATCAGACTCAAAGCAAATGCTTGCGGTGGTGTATATGAGTTATCTTTGGATGGTGTATATAATGCCAATGAGATGAAAGCTCTCGTAGTAGGTAAGCCACTTAAAGATGGTGACAAATACTCAGATGAGTGGAAGTGTGACCCAGATGGCATAGCCAACCCTGACAATATCAAATATATGGGTAAAGGTATATTGCTAATAGGTGAAGATACTACTTATCATGTCAACAATATGCTATGGGCTTATGATACAAACACAAACAAAATGACAAGAATAGCCTCTATGCCAATCGGTGCAGAGGTGACAGGTCTTGAGAAGGGTGTTGTGGGAGATAAAGGCGTGTTACTTGTAGATGCTCAACATCCATTCAAAGATAGTCCAAAAAATGTCAAAGGCAAAAAGCCAAACGGTGCGCTTCTTAAAAATGCAACAGATGAGCAGCTAAAGGCCTTCTTGGGTTATATAGACGGTATCCCTGCTGAGGTGCTCAAATAAATCATAAACCACGAGGACCAAACCTCCTCGCGGGCTATTTCGCAGGAGCAAAATATGAAAAAAATTTACCTAACTACTGCACTGATTGCTATGACAATATCAGCAAATTCTGCAAGCGACAAAGCAACATATATCCAAGCATTAGAAAAAGAAAATGGTATAAAATATAACAAAATTGACAATACCTATGCTTCATACATCACCTCAATGTGTTATACAAAAACCAAAGACAACAAAAGCGGTAAAGTTTTTAACCCATGTTACAGCTGTCATACAAACGGCAAAGAGCCAAACTATATAGATGATGCCGATTTGCAGGCAAGTTACAATTTCCCTACCGAGATACTGAACAATCCTTTCAAAAATCTTTTCAAAGATCGCAGCAAAGAGGTGGGCAAAATATCAGACAAAGAGATTTTGGATTATATAAATCAATCCAACTATTTCGATGCAGATCATACTATTGCATTGGCAAAAAATCTTCCAAAAGATTGGCATGGTTATAGACCGGATTGCTATTATAATTTTGACAAAGAGGGCTTTGATCACTCGCCTGATGGCAACTATACCGGCTGGAGGGCTTTTAGATATTATCCATTCCTTGGCACCTTTTGGCCTACAAATGGTTCTACCGATGATGTGCTTATACGACTCTCCAAGCCTTTTAGGATGGATAAAAATGGCAAATTTGATAAAAATATATACAAACTAAATCTCTCTATTGTGGAGGCAATTGTCAAGCAAAAAGATATAAAACTACCACACAAAATAGATGAATCACTTTATGGAGTAGATCTCAATCAAGACGGCAAGATAGATATGGCTCAAAAGGTTGTATTTGATTCTTCAAAATACTTTACTCATATGTCTTATGTGGGTGCTGCCAAAAAGCTTTTAAAAGAGCACAAAGTGCACTTGGCAGGTGGACTTTTCCCTGAAGGGACAGAGTTTTTGCACTCAGTTAGGTATGTAGGATGGGATGACAAACAAAAGCATATCAAAATGGCAAATAGATTCAAAGAGCTTAGATATGCCAAGAAGCTATATTGGTCAAGCTATAGTGAACTACTAAGAGATGCCGATGCAGAGCTCAGAGAGCAAAATGTCCTCGGGACCGATCAAACAGAATCAGAGGTGTGGTATGGAGATTATGAGCATGGCATAAAGAGTGGCACCGGATGGATTTACCAAGGATTTATAGAGGATAAAAAGGGTGCACTCAGACCACAAACTTACGAAGAGACCATAGGGTGCATGGGATGTCATGCAGGAGTAGGAGCCCCAACAGATACTATCATATCATTTCCACGCAAATTCGAAGGCATAGATATGCATAGTGTAGAGTATGGTTGGAACCATTGGAGTCAAAAATCTTTGATAGGTGTGCCTGAGCCAAAAGTATCATACAAAGGTTATGGCAAACAGTATGAGTATAGTTTTTATCTATTGCACAATCCTACCGGCAATGAGTTTAGAGACAATATGGAAGTAAGAGATAAATTTTTTGACAAAGATGGCAAACCAAAAGAGGATATGTTTAATAAGCTTCACAAGGATATATCTGTAGCTTTGCTTCCATCGCTTAAAAGAGCCTTGCAGATGGACAAAGGCTATAAGGTATTGGTGGGTGAACAGAGCTTTATTTATGGTAGAGAGGGCAATGCTAAACCTATCAAAAATGTATACAAAAAGATAGACAATTATCATCAAAGCACAGGTATAGAGAAAATCATCTTGCATGACAATTGATACCAAGTTGTAACCAAATGTAACTTGGTTGCAACCATCTTCCACTAAAATATATCATCGAATTGTTCAAAGGAACTTATGATGAGTGATGTAGAGATGATGATCATTTCGGATAAAAAGATAGAAAAATTGGCTAAAAAATTGGCATCAAGTTTGGGAACGACTCAGGATGATGCTATGAGTATTATTTATGATGAATGGGATACTGTCGAGTATCTGTTTCAAGCACATGGCAAGGTAAAAGCCGTTCTTTCACACTTGGTAGAGGATATCAATGCTAGCTATAGGATAGCTTAATGGCTATAGATACAGTATCATATATAGAGCATCACTATCCACGCTACAATAAACTGCCAAATTTATTTAGAAAAATTATAGCCGTCAGTGTCAGGAGGCTGTTTCACGAAGATGAAATAAATAGTTTTTTGAAAGAGAATCAAAATAAGGATTCTTTTTCTTTTGTAGAATCTGTATTGGATTATTTTGATATATCGATCTCTGTCTATACAAACCAATTGGATCGAATACCTCCATACGGTAGGGTTGTGATTATTGCAAACCACCCGCTTGGTGCACTTGATGCTATGGCGTTGATACATATTTTAAAAAGTGTCAGAAAAGATATAAAGATCGTAGCAAACTCTTTTTTGTCGAGTATAGAAAGCCTAAGAGATCTAATCATTCCCATAGATAATATAAACGGCAAAATGACAAAAGAGACTCTCTCTAGAATATATGGTGCACTGGAAAAAGAGCAAGTGGTTATAATGTTTCCATCTGGAGAGGTAAGTAGAATCAAGCCAACAGGAGTCAAAGATACACCTTGGCAAGGTGGTTTTTACAAAATTGCAAAACGAACCAGATCCCCAATTTTGCCTATATATATCCAGGCAAAAAACTCCAATACCTTTTATGCAATTTCAACTATCAATAAATCATTGTCAACTGCATTTTTGCCACAAGAGATGTTTAAATTTAGAGGTAAAAAGATATCTTTCAATATTGGCAAGGCAATACCTCCAAAATCACACGATTTGCCTCTTTTGTCCAAAAAAGAGATGATAAAGCTACTTAGAAAGCATTTCTATAGAGTCTCAAAAAACAAAAAACCAATCTTCAAGACCCAAAATTCAATATCTATAGCCGAAGATAGAGCCGAAATATCCAAAGCACTCAAAGATGGAGTATTACTTGGAAATACGAGTGACGGCAAAGAGATCATCCTGTATGAAACAGATGTAGAAAATTGTGTAATCAAAGAGATTGGTAGGCTTAGAGAGATTAGTTTTCGTCAAGTAGGCGAAGGTAGTGGCAATAAAAGAGATATCGATGAGTATGATTTTTATTACAAACATATCATAATTTGGGATAGAGTCGAGCTAGAGATTGCCGGTGCTTATAGATTGGCAGTAGGTAGTGAGATATTGCAACTACACGGCAAAGAGGGCTTGTATACTAGTGAATTTTTTGAGTTCGATGAAGAGTTTGATAGATACATAGAACAGGGCGTAGAGCTAGGGAGAAGTTTTGTCCAGCCTGCATATTGGAACAGTAGAGCTTTGGATTATTTGTGGCAAGGCATTGGTGCATTTTTGAGTAAAAATCCTCAAATAAGATATCTTTTTGGGGCTGTAAGCTTGAGCAATAGCTTTAATCCTACTGCAAAAGCCTTTTTGATATATTTTTACACTCACTATTTCGGAGCCAAACAAAAGCTAGTAAGGCACAAAATGCCATATAGCTATCCAAATGGAATGGAGTGGTATTGCTCCAATTTTATCAAAGGTGTAGACTACAAGAGTGACCTAAAAGCTCTCAAAGAGGAGCTATCATATACAGGCAACACTATCCCAACACTATATAAACAATATTCAGAGCTATGTGAAGAGGGTGGAGTGCAGTTTTTTGATTTTGGTTATGATGTAGATTTTAACACTATTGATGGCTTTATCATGGCAGATATTAGTATGATTAAACCCAGCAAGAAAAAGAGATATTTCGCTCAAAACAATTAGATAAACAGCAAGATTTGCAACTTAAATAGCAAAGTCGAACTCTTTTTTGATGTAGAATTGTTAAAAAAGGAGTTTGAGATGAAAGTTGATGACATAGTCATTGTAGCAAATCTTGGTGAAATGAAGGTTTACAAAGCTACTCCAAGAGATTTGGAGGCAGAGGCGGGTCTGAAAGAGGATTACATCAAGCTTGATTTGATTAATGATATAGATTTTATAGAGGCTCACAAGAGACTCAAGGATATGGTTTCAGATATGTCAGGAAGGTTCAAATCGGACGCTGCCAAAGATGGAGCAGGAACGCCACAAGCTAATGGTTTGATCCAAGAGATTGAGGATGAATTGATAGAATTGCTATCTAGTGAGATAATGGAAACGATCAAAGAGAATAACCCTCCAAAATACTTTTTGTCGATACCCGAGACTATTTTCAAAAGAGTAACTGAAAATATTTTTAAAGACCATATAGTCAAAGAGAAGCTTTTCAGGTTTGTTAGGGAAGATTTGGTAAAAGTTGACAAAACGAAATTGCCACAAATTTTTAGAGACAGAGGAGAGCATTTTTAACATAGATACAAAATTATAAAATACCAAAAATAGGGTATTTGTAATTTTAACCAAACTTATGTAACCACCTTGTAACCAAAAGAAAATATAATTATGCAACTTTTTAGCAGGGTGGCACAAAATGAGCGGTAAACTTTTTCGTAATTTCTCTTTCTTCTCGGCTACGCTTTCATTTTTTATACTCGTTGGGATATTCGCTGTTTTATTTACTTATGCACAAGAGTCTATGCATGAGTTTGGGTTTCACTTTTTGTTGACAGATCAATGGCAACCAGGCGAAGATGATGACGGGGGTGTGTTTGGTGGGTTTATACCTGTAATGGGGACACTAATGAGCACACTTATAGCTATGATTATAGCCACCCCTTTGGCTATGGGGATTGCAATTTTTTTGACTGAGATCGCATCCGTTACGGTTGCCAGACCCGTATCTATCGCTATAGAGTTGCTTGCTGCTATACCTAGTATTATCTATGGTATGTGGGGACTGTTTTATTTTGCCCCGATAGTCCAAAAGACAGCCGGCGGTAATGGGGTGGGATTATTGACTGCCGGTATTGTGCTGGCTATCATGATCATTCCGTTTATGGCATCAATCACGCGAGACTCTATGAATACCACACCATCAGTGCTCAAAGAATCTGCCTATGCTATGGGTGCTACCAAGTATGAAGTAATCAAAGATGTCATAATGCCATACGCCAAAGGAGGTATCATTGGATCGATCATTCTTGCGCTTGGCAGGGCACTTGGTGAGACTATGGCAGTAGCGTTTTTGATAGGTTCGGTTATGCATTCGGTCAAAAAGATTACAGACCCCACTACATCCATACCGGTATTGCTGGCCAACAACTTCTCAGAGGCACAGGATTTGGAGCTAAGCAGTATGTATTATTTGGCTCTTGTGCTCTTTGTTGTTAGCTTCGCTATCATCTCTATAGCCAAGTTTTATTTTCTTGGCAAAAAGGCTAAATAATGAATAGATTGCTTCTAAATAAGATCATATTGATTCTTTCGACAATCTCCGCACTGATAGGGATCTCATTTCTATTTTGGATATTAGCTACACTGACATACAAAGGCATCAGCAGTATTCATCTGGATACATTTACCAAAGATTTGGTAGCAGGAGGCATCAGAAACCTTTTGGTAGGGCAGTTTATTATGGCTCTGCTTGCATCTGCTATCGCAGTGCCTGTAGGTATGATGGCGGGTATATGGCTCAGAGAGTATGGTCACGGATCCAAATTAGCTTCCGTGATTAGAAATCTATCTGATGTGATGATGTCGGCACCATCTATTGTGATAGGGGTATTTGTATACGCTTTGCTTGTGGCTCCATTCAGCGGTTTTAACGGTTTTGCAGGTATAGTGGCATTGGCTATCATGATGATACCCATCATTATTTCCACTACTGACAATATGCTGGCCCTTGTACCGACAGAACTTAGAGAGGCGGGCATCGCCCTTGGAGGAAGCAAGCATAAAATCATCCTACAGATAGTAGTCAAGGCGGCAAAAGTGGGGATCACTACCGGAGTATTGCTATCGTTTGCCAGAATTATCGGTGAGACTGCACCGTTACTTTTTACGTCATCCAATAATCAGTTTTTTACTATGGATTTGACCCAGCAGTTTCCATCATTGACAGTAAGTATCTACAATCTGGCAACATTTCCGGATACTGCCAGCAAAGAGCTTGCCTGGGCGGCTTCATTTATACTGACTATGATAGTTCTGATTATAAATCTGATCGGTAGATTTGTTATAAGAAACAAAAAATAGCATATTCAATAAATTCAAAAAAGGAAAAATATGTCAAAAAAGCTCATGATGAATATCAAGGATTTTACATTCACATATGCGGGTGCCCCCAAGCCATCTCTTATGAATATAAATATGCCTATAGAAGAGCATAAAGTGACGGCACTTATTGGTCCAAGCGGATGTGGCAAATCTACTCTATTACGATCTATGAATCGTATTCACGATCTATATGCAGGCAACAAATATGAGGGTAAGATCGAGCTACTTAGGGATAATGGCAAGATGGAGAATATACTTGATCTTAAAACAGAAAATGAGTTTATCAAGCTTCGCCAAGAGGTTGGAATGATATTTCAAAAGCCTACCCCATTTCCTATGAGTATATTTGACAATGTGGCGTATGGGCTTAGATTGTCTGGGATTAAAAACAAAACAGATATTGAAGAGAGAGTAGTCAAAGCTCTCAAAGGTGCGGCTATATGGGATGAGACCAAAGATCGACTCAAGGAGTCTGCGCTTGGTATGAGTGGTGGTCAGCAGCAGCGTCTATGTATCGCTAGGGCCGTGGCACTTAAGCCAAAAGTGCTACTATTTGATGAGCCAACTTCGGCACTAGATCCTATCTCCACAGGTGCGATAGAGGAGTTGATATCTGAGCTGAAGTCTGAAGTTACTGTGGCGATAGTGACACACAATATGCAACAAGCTAGTCGCCTAAGTGACTATACAGCGTTTATGTATCTTGGTGAGCTTGAGGAGTTTGGTGAAACTGAGCAGATATTCCTCAATCCCAAAGAGAAACTCACAGAAGATTATATTACCGGAAGATTCGGTTAAGGAGAAAAAATGTTGACACAATATCAAGAGGCCAGAAGAGATGTAAGAGCGGATGTTCTTGGAGTGGTAGAGAAGCTATCTGAGGTAAACACAAAGGCATTGGAAGCCGTAAACTCATCCGATGTAGCTATGATGGAGGAGATACGAAAAGATCTCAAAAGCATCAACAAAGCCACTGAAGGGATAGATAATAAGCTGGTAGTAATTTTTGCCCGTTATACACCGGAAGCAAAAGATCTCAGAGAGATGGTTTCATATCTAAAGATCACATCCGGATTTAACCGTATCAAAACAAGTCTAAATAGTTATCTCAAAAATATGCAAGGAATGTTGAGTGACGATGATGCCAATATCAAGCAATTCATCAAAGAGTCACTAAGCATCAACCGCTGCACCATAAATGCATTTGACAAAACAATCGAAATGTTCAAGACCTTTAATGATAACGAAAAGATCAAAGATCTAGCATCTGAGATAGATGTAGAGTATGCCAAGACGGATGATATATATGCACTCTTGGAAAAAAGCATTATCCAAAAGATGAAAGAGGCAGAGGGCAATGTGGAGGAGTATTTCAATCTACTCAAATATATCCGCAAAAATCTTAAAATCATAGACAGACTCGACTCAATCGCCCAAAGAATTATATTCGCCCGCATGGGTGGCAAGCTATAAATAAAAAATAGTTTAGCCATCTAAAATTTTACCCTCCTTTAGGGTCGATTATTTGGTATATCCGACCTATTCTTAAAAGCTTTTAAATAAATTTCTTAAGCTCATGACACATTTTTGCCACAAAAGTATCTTATAATATGGTTATCCCCAACCAAAAGGAGGTCACAATGAGGATAAAACATTATCGAGTAGTTGGCTACCTGATTATATTGCTGACAGCATTTATGGTAAGTGCGTGTGAAGGCAAAAGTGCGGGTGGTGGAGATAATAATACTACCGCTTCGGGCAGCCAATGGGATGTAATGAAGTGGGATCAAGGTCATTGGGAATGATATGGGATCTCTAAATTTTGCAATACATTAGAAAGGAGTACATTATGAAAAATGCAAAACATAACATATTGGTAGGGTCAATATTGATTGGATCTGTTTTGGTGGCAGGAAATGTAACAATTCCAAACAGCTTTGTTGCCAATACCACTGCCAAGGCATCAGAGGTAAATGCAAATTTTAGTGCAGTCAAGAGTGCAGTAAATGGCAATGCAAGTGATATTGCGGCAAATGCAAATGGTATCGCAACCAATAAAAGCGATATTCAAACAAACGCGACAAATATTGCAAACAAAGTGACAGATGTGACTGCAGAGAACGGCATCGTAATCACACGGACTGATGATAATATTTCAGTCGGTCTTAGGGGTGGTGCCTTGCCGATACATGGAACAGCTTTTACCGTATCGGATGAACGTAGCAATAATTGTGAGCTTTATCGCTATAAAGATTATATTCGGTTTAGCACCACAAGCACATCCGCTGGATGCAAGGCATTTGCCTCTGTTCCTATTCCTGCACGTGCCAAACCGACCCGACTGGCCTGTCGCTATATCCACAATGATAGTACCGCCCATACGGTATTTACAATGTATGAACAGCATAGTAACTTTAACTTTGGTGTTCCGTCATATTACACGATGACAAACAACGACATTGCCACTATAGACGATGGTACCACAGACACCCACGTGCAGGTTGGGGCTGAGGATGTTACCCTCCCTCAGTTTTTTTTCAACAGTGGTCCAAGTACATACACAATCGAGTGGGCGCCTTCGGCTTCTAACTCAGCCGGAAACCATGAGAAGCTTTATGATTGCCTGGTCTATTATGTTTACTGATAAATTCACTATGCTCTCTGCAAAATCGCAAGGAGCATAGTCTGGAGTGGTGTTTGTAGCTTAACAGTAATTATAAATAAATTTATCTATTTCTCTTTCATTATCCATCCATTTAACAATTTTTAGATA
>CAZVPN010000005.1:0-4588 GCA_964628135.1 uncultured Campylobacterales bacterium | reverse complement strand
TTTCTCTTTCATTATCCATCCATTTAACAATTTTTAGATATACTTTGAGCCATAATAAATTAGATATAGGAGTCTTAAATGGCAATTTTTGATGATGTTAAAGAGGTTGTGGTAGAGCAGTTGAATGTAAATGGTGATGATGTTAAAGAGGATTCTAAATTTGTAGATGATCTTGGTGCTGACAGCCTAGATGTTGTGGAGCTTGTAATGGCGCTTGAAGAGAAGTTTGATATCGAGATTCCTGATGAGGATGCAGAGAAGATTGCTACTGTAGGCGATGCTATTAAGTTTATAGAAGATAATAAATAATATATAGGCTCATTTGAGCCTGTAAACCCAAGTGCTTTTTGAAGTATTTGGGTTTACTTTCAAATTAATACAGGGGATTTGAGTGAGAAGAGTAGTAGTAACCGGTCTTGGGATGATAAACAGCCTTGGTCACGACAAAGAGAGTGCATATGGTGCTATTGTTACCGGAGAGTGTGGTGTAGATACCATTAGTCTGTTTGATCCTGAAAAGTTTTCTGTCAAAATTGCGGCAGAGGTCAAAGATTTTGATCCAACAACAGTAATGGATCCAAAAGAGGTCAAAAAAGCTGATAGATTTATTCAGCTTGGACTCAAGGCGGCAGCCGAAGCTATGGCAGATGCCAACATAGCTGAAGATATGGATATGGATAGATTTGGGGTGAGTGCAGCTTCCGGTATAGGCGGTCTCTCTACCATAGAGAAGAACTCGGTCATATGCGAAACCAGAGGTCCCAGAAGAATCTCTCCATTCTTTATTCCATCCTCGCTTGCCAATATGTTGGGCGGTTTTGTCTCTATATACCACAACCTTAGAGGACCAAACACCTCCTCTGTAACTGCATGTGCAGCCGGAACCCATGCAATATCAGATGCAGCCAAAACCATCATGCTGGGCGGTGCCGATGCTATGCTCGCTATTGGTGCAGAGGCAGCGATTTGTGGAGTAGGAGTAGGCGGTTTTGCTGCAATGAAAGCACTATCTACCCGAAACGATGATCCAAAAGCAGCATCTAGACCATTTGACGCTGATCGTGACGGCTTTATTATGGGTGAGGGATCCGGTGCTTTGGTGCTTGAAGAGCTAGAGTCCGCCAAAGCCAGAGGTGCGAAAATCTATGCAGAATTGATTGGATTTGGTGAGAGTGGAGATGCAAATCATATCACAACTCCTACAATGGATGGACCACTAAGAGCCATGAAAGCAGCCTACAAAATGGCGGGTGAGCCAAAGATTGATTATATCAATGCTCACGGCACATCGACAGCTATCAATGACAAAAATGAAACGGCTGCTCTCAAAGAGCTATTTGGAGGCAAAGAGAATTGTCCTCCGGTAAGCTCAACCAAGGGTCAGATAGGTCACTGTTTGGGAGCTGCAGGTTCAATAGAGGCTGTCATATCTATTATGTCTATGGATAGAGGAGTTATCCCTCCCACAATCAACTATACGACTCCAGATGAGAATTGTGATCTGGATTATGTCCCAAATGAGGCTAGAGAGGCTGACTTGAATGTGGTTATGAGCAACTCATTTGGATTTGGCGGCACCAATGGTGTCGTGATATTTAAAAAATATTCTGAATAGGGTTGCAGTATGGCAAACTACCTTGACTTTGAAAAACCCATAGAGGCCATATATAAAGATTTGGATTCTGCCAAAGCCAGAGGTAACGCTGAAGTAGTTGCTGCACTTGAAAAAGAGCTAAACAAAACAGTCAAAAAGATTTTTGGCTCTCTTAGTGATTATCAAAAACTTCAACTTGCAAGACACCCTGATCGCCCATATGCACTTGATTATATCAGATCTATTATGGAGGATGCCCAAGAGATACACGGAGATCGTACCTTTCATGATGATACTCCGATAGTATGCTATCTTGGTTGGATAGATGGTCAAAAAACAGTAGTAATAGGTGAACAAAAGGGTAGAGGGGTCAAAAACAAAATAATGCGAAACTTCGGTATGCCAAACCCTGAAGGGTATCGCAAGGCATTGAGAGCCGTGAAGTTGGCTGAGAAGTTTGATATACCTGTATTGTTGCTTGTGGACACTCCGGGTGCATACCCAGGACTTGGAGCAGAGGAGCGAGGGCAGAGTGAAGCGATAGCGAGAAACCTACTTGAGTTTTCCGGTATGAGAGTGCCTATGGTATCTGTAGTGATCGGTGAGGGCGGTAGTGGAGGTGCACTTGCTATCGGTGTTGCCGATAAGTTTGCTATGATGAGATACTCTGTCTTTTCAGTTATTTCACCTGAGGGTTGCTCAGCGATATTGTGGAATGATCCATCCAAAGTGGAGGTAGCCACAAAGGCACTCAAGATTACTCCGGATTCTTTGCTTGAACATAAACTTATAGATGATATTATCGATGAGCCGCTTATTGGGGCACACAGAGACAAAGAGACAGCAGCTCAGGCACTCAAAGAGTATTATCTCAAATCCATCCAAGAGCTTAGAGAGCTAAGCAAGGATGAGATGCTTCAAAAGCGATATGAGAAGCTTACGGCACCGGGAGCCTTCAAGGAGTAGTTGCTTCTTGAAGCTTTGATCGGATATGTTTGACTCAATTATATCTTGGATAGTTGCTACTGTTGATCAGTGGGGCTATTTTGGGATATTTGTCGCAATGTTTCTTGAGAGTAGTTTTTTTCCATTTCCTAGTGAAGTAGTGATGATACCGGCAGGCTATTTGGCATTTGGCGGTCAGATGAATATTGTTTTTGCTATTGCAGTCGGTATTGCAGGCTCACTTAGCGGCGCACTGTTTAACTACTATATCGCAGCAAAGTTTGGCAAACCATTTTTGCTAAAATATGGCAAATATATGCTTCTAAAACCCGAATCTTTGGATAAATTGGAGAGATTTTTTGACAATCACGGAGAGATATCCACCTTCAACGGTCGTTTGATTCCAGGTATCAGGCAATATATCTCTATGCCGGCAGGTTTGGCAGGTATGTCTGTTTGGAAGTTTTCTCTCTATACTGCATTGGGTGCCGGTATCTGGGTCACTGTATTGGCAGTCTTGGGCTACTATCTTGGTGCTAACGAATCTCAGGTAAAGCACTATCTTAGATACGCTACATACATAGCACTTGCATTTATCTCTATCTTGACTCTATTTTACTATATCAGACACAAAACAAAGGGTGGAGTATGATACTTGCCGATATTGGCAACACAAATGCTCATATTTGCGAAGATTTCAAAATAGAGCATATGAGTATCGCATTATTTTTGGATAGATATCCACAAAAGAGGCTATATTATATCAGTGTCAACAAAACTCTCACACAAGAGAGCTTGCCAGATAGTTGGCGAGATATATCAGATATGATACATATACCCGGAGAGTATGACGGTATGGGGGTGGATCGAAGAGCACTGTGCTTGAGTCATCAAGATGGTGTATTTGTAGATGCAGGCTCTGCAATTACCGTGGACAGGGTTGTTGGTGGTATATATCAGGGTGGATTTATCCTGCCGGGGATCACTGCATACCAAAAGGCATATGCTAGCATATCGGATGTTTTGGATTGTCGGATAGACAAAGATATAGATATTGATAAAATACCGATATCGACAGCCTCTGGGATAAGTTTTGCTACAATAGCATCAATAGTTACCCTCATTAGAGAGTTCTCAAAAGGGATGGATATATACATCACAGGTGGTGACGGCAGAGTTATATCTCAAAAGATAGATAGAGCTATCTATGATGAGTCTTTGCTTTTTAAGGGTATAAAAAAAGCGATAAAAAATAAGGAGTTGTAGTGTTGACGATAGCATTGCCAAAAGGCAGGATAGCTGAGGAGACTTTGGCTATTTTTGCCGAGATATTTGGCGGAGAGTTTGAGTTTGAGAGCAGAAAGCTGATACTTGATATCGGTGAGTTTAGATTTTTGAATGTGCGCAACCAAGATGTGCCTACCTATGTAGAGCATGGAGCCGCCGATATAGGTGTGGTCGGATTGGATGTCATTACCGAAAAGGAGCTTGATATAGTAGATCTGCTTGATATGAAGCTTGGACGCTGCAAAGTAGCAATCGGGATCAAAAACGAAGATGAGTTGGATTGGAGCAAGCCAAATATCAAAGTAGCCACAAAGATGACAAATATAGCACGCAACTACTTCTCTCAAAAAGCAGTCGGAGTAGAGGTTATCAAACTGTATGGCTCTATAGAGTTGGCTCCTCTTGTAGGTTTGGCAGATGCTATCGTGGATATCGTAGAGACCGGCACTACTATGAGAGAGAATGGACTCAAAGTTGCAGAGGAGATAATGGAATCATCGGCTCATCTCATAGCCAACAAAAACAGCTTCTATGCCAAAAAAGATGAGATACTCTCACTATATGAGAAGATTAAGTCAGTAGTTGATAGCAAAGAGTAGGTATGTCAAACAACCCAGATGCACTCGATCTCTATGCTCATATAGAGGATATGCTCCAAAATTATGAAGCAAGTGACAAATTGTATAGTGCCTACTTTGAGATACTTGATGAGCTGAAGTTTGACTCTTTGCTAGATGTGGGGTGTGGCTCAGGAGCTTTTTT
>CAZVPN010000004.1:13061-24427 GCA_964628135.1 uncultured Campylobacterales bacterium | reverse complement strand
TTTGTTGCTTGCAACCGCTATTTCATCATAGCTAGCACTATATATTTTTTCAAAATTTCCAAAATAATCCAATAATTTTTTCTGCATAGCTTTTCCAATTCCCTTTTGCTCCAAGAGGTTACTTTGCATATCCTCTTTTCTTTTTTGGCTTTTGTGGTAGGAAATAGCAGATCTGTGGGCCTCATCTCTTAGCTTTTGTATCCACTGAAGTCTCTTGTCGGTTGTTTTGAGTTCAATTTTGCCTTGGGGTATATAGATTATATCTTTTGCAGCTCCTTTGGCACGGTGTGCTTTGGCATCGAGCTTCTCTTTCGCTATGGCTATTACCGGCAGATAGATGTTTGCCTCTTTAAGCAGCTTGACTGCAAGATTCAAATTTGCATCTCCTCCATCAAGCACCCACAAATCAGGTGCCGGTTCGTTTTCAAAATTTCTTATTCTTCTTGTGAGCATCTCCCTCATTTGTCCATACTCATCTATACTTTGAAGTTTATATTTTCTATATGAACTTTTGTCCCATTTGCCCTCATCATACACAACCATAGCCCCTACAGTTGCAACCCCCATCATATGTGAATTGTCGAACACCTCTATTCTGTATGGAACACTCTCCATACCTATGAGATCCTTTATGCTCTTTTCTATCTCCAGAGTCGCCGGTTTCTGTTTTTTTAGCAATTCTTCTGCATTAATCAATGCTAAATTTGACAAGCGCTTTTTGTCTCCCCTTAGAGGATATTTTATTTTTATATTTTTGCCGATCATTTTTTTGATGCTCTGCCCAATTTCACCAATAGAGTCAAAACTGTGTGATACTATTATCTCATCCGGAGGAGAGGGGATGTTGTTGCTGTAAAAATCAAGTAAAACCTGCTTGTATGCTTCATCTATATCAAAAATCTCCGTCTGTCTGAAAAAGCTATGAGAAGAGGAGATAATGCGTCCGTTTCTCATAAACAGCTTCAAGATTACCCCTCTTTCTTCTCCATTTAGTATGGCAAATATATCTATATTGCTTCTGTTTGCAAAGTCAATAGTTGATTTTAGTTTAAGAGCCTCTATCGCAGAGATCTGATCTCTAATTTTTGCAGCCTCTTCATATCTCTCCTGTGTGGCAAGCTTAAGCATCTTTTCATTCAGATTCTGTGTGATTACTTCTCTTTTGAAGATAGCCTTTTTTGCTTTTTCTAATATTTTTTTATAATCTTGAGAAGAGATTTTTCCTTCACAGGGGGCAAGACATTTGCCTATTTGATAAAATAGACAAGCCTTGCCTCCTTGAAGTCCGCTCTTTTTTTGTACCAGCGGATATATCTCGTAGAGTGCATTCAGTAGTGCTCTGCCTCCGCTTGGAAATGGCCCGTAATACTTGACATTTGGACCCTTTATTACTTTTCTGGTCAGTTCAAAGCGGGGAAAGTCTTGAGACTCGTCTATATAGATATATGGATATGTTTTGTCATCTCTAAGAAGTATATTGTATTTGGGGCGAAGCTGTTTGATCAGAGAGTTTTCCAATATCAATGCATCCTCTTCGCTATCGACAACTATATATTCAAGTCTGGATGTCTGAGCAAGCATATTTTTTATTCTTGCACTTAGGTTTGGATTTGGAGAAAGCGACGGCGTAAATCTCCAGTAGCTTTTGACCCTATTTCTTAGATTTTTTGCCTTTCCCACATACAGAAGCCTGCCATTATCATCGAAATATTGATAAATTCCGCTGCTGAGAGGTAGGTTTTGTATTGTTTTTATCATCTATTGTCTGGAGGTATGCAAATTTATTTTTATGTTTTTTTTGATTTCGGAGAAGATCTTGGCAATGTTTTCATCTGCTTCTTTCATCTCAAAATTACCGGTAGAGAGCTCACTGTAGTAGGGTACGGTATTGCCGGATTCTTTTTTTTCTACCGTTTTGATCTTTGAGTTGAATATTACGATTTTATCTGCCTTGATCCAGCTGCATTCTGTTGCTCCCTTTGTCAAGGTGTCTAATAGCCCTTTAAAGAGTTCTTTATTATAATTGAACTCCATTTTGTAGCCCGGGTGAGAGAGGGCTATAAAAAATGTTTCATTTTTTAAATATACAAATGCAATTGCCTTTTGAAATCTCTCCGGTAGCATATGGATAAACTTGGCATAGCAGATTTGCTTGTTGAGAGGTGCAAAGTATGGCCTGTCCAAAATGTATGAGATGATCTGTTTGCTACTTTTCATAATGGTATTGTATCATATGAAATGTTTGGAATTTTAGGATTGGTAATAATTAATGGGCAAAAAATATGATGTTTTGATCATAGGTGCAGGTATAGCTGGACTATACTCTGCAATGAGACTTCCAGAATCTATGAAAGTTTTGGTTGTATGCAAAGATATTCCATGGGAGTGCAATACCTTTTATGCACAAGGCGGAATGGTAACGGCACTCAATGAAGCAGATATTCCATCTCATATAGAAGATACTATGAGGGCCGGAGCCTACCATAATGATAAGTATGCAGTAGAGAGACTCTCTCGCATCTCTTTGGAGACCACAAGAGATATGATCAATAGAGGAATGGAGTTTGATCTGGACAGTGAGGGCAATCTTCTCTACACAAAAGAGGCTGCTCATACCACAAAAAGGATTTTGCATGCAGGCGGCGATGCTACCGGTCGCTATATGCACTATTTTATGATGACACAAAACAGGCACAAGATGCAAAAAAACACTTTAGTGTATGATCTGCTAATAGATGGGGGCAGATGCTACGGTGCCAGAGCAATGGTCAATTACAAGCCTACTACAATATATGCAGACAGAGTAATAATTGCCAGCGGAGGTGTGGGCTCTTTATATGCCTACAACACCAATTCCAGAGCAGTATCAGCAGACATACATGGCATATGCGTTGAGAAAGGTATTGCACTTGAGGATATGGAATTTATGCAGTTTCACCCTACGGTATTTGTTGAGACACCATATGCCAGAAAGTTATTACTGACTGAAGCTCTCAGAGGAGAGGGTGCTCACATAGTAGACGAAGATGGCAATAGATTTTTGTTTGATTATGATGAGAGAGGGGAGCTCGCGAGCAGAGATATTGTCTCTAGAGGGATCTTTGATTATCATCGAAAGACGGGCAAAAAGATCTATTTGGACTTTAGTATGTTTGATGAAGAGTGGTTTCATGAGAGGTTTCCAAATATTACTCATACATTTGAGGCACTTGGATACCATTTCCCGCAAGACAGGGTGCCGATCTCACCCGCATTTCACTATGCCAATGGTGGCATAGCAGTCGATGAGAGAAGTAGAGTACCGGGTATTGAGGGGTTGTATGTAGTCGGAGAAGCAGCTAGAACAGGTGTGCACGGTGCCAACAGGCTTGCATCCAACTCTCTGCTCGAAGCAGCCGTATTTGCCAAAATAGCTACAGATGATATCCTTTCCAATCCTATTGAGAGTAGAAAAATGCCTTCATTTGATAAAGATTACGATACTATACTGCACCAAGAAAATGACAAAAAATATAAGCATCAGCTTAGAGATATTATGTGGAGAGATGCGGGCATCATCCGCACGGAAAAAGGATTAAGGGAGGCAAAGAACTTTATCTATGATATCAAAAACAGAGAGATAGGTAGGCTTCTTGAGCTTCGTCTAAACACTGCTGCAGCTATTGTCAATGCGGCACTAAAGAGAAAAGAGTCTCTAGGCTCACACTATATAGAAAAGGCGCAAAATGCATGAAACAGTTGATTTGACTACTACCTGGGTGGGTATCTTATCTTTTATTATATTTGTAGTGGCATATTACTTTATAGCCACAGAGGATAAATATCATCTCAACAAGGCAAAGCCGGCACTCTTGGCGGGCACCGGTATATTTATGTTGATAGGATTTTACTACTCACTGCATGGTATGGACACTAAGGGTTTAGAGAGTGAGGTTGAGCATCTCATTGTTGAGATTGCCGGAATATTCTTCTTTTTGATGGTAGCTATGACATATATTGAGGCGATGATAGATAGAGGGGTGTTTTCCGCATTGAGATACAATCTTGTCTCCAGAGGTTATACATATAAAAAGCTATTTTGGATTACCGGATTGCTGTCCTTTTTTATATCACCTGTAGCAGATAATCTAACTACTGCATTGATACTTTCTACTGTGCTATTGACGATTGATAACAAAAACAGGAGTTTTCTTGTCCCCGGTGCTATCAATATAGTCGTAGCTGCCAATGCAGGTGGCGCATGGTCGCCTTTTGGGGATATAACCACCTTGATGGTGTGGGTAGCAAACAAAGGTGCATTTAGTGAATTTTTGTATCTCTTTCCCGCTTCTATACTTGGTTGGTTTTTGACAGCTTTTTTGCTTAGTAGGTTTGTTCCAAAAGGAACACCGCCATTTCATGCTGATGAGAAAAAGATAGCTATATTAGAAGGAGGCAAAGGAATTATGGCTCTTTTTGCACTGACAATTCTCATGGCAGTTCTTTCACATCAAGTGCTTCATATGCCGGCAATGTGGGGTATGATGTTTGGTTTAGCACTTTTGAAAATGTATGTTTATAAGATCAACAGAAGTCCATCAACAACACAGCTCAATGCCTTTAGCTGGATTGCCAAAATTGAGAATGATACGCTGCTGTTTTTCTTTGGTATTTTGGCTGCTGTCGGTGGTTTGCACTTTTTGGGCTATCTGGAGTATTTTACCAAACTTTATGACAGTTTTGGACCTACTGCAACAAATGTCGGCGTTGGATTTCTATCTGCTATTGTAGACAATGTGCCGGTAATGTCGGCAGTGCTAAAGGCCGATCCAAATATGGGTGCTGAGACTACCGCACAGTGGATGCTTGTGACTATGACAGCAGGTATCGGAGGCTCTCTTATCTCATTTGGTTCAGCTGCGGGAGTAGGGGTTATGGGCAAGATGAGTGGCATATATACATTTAATTCTCACATCAAGTATGCATGGACTGTTCTTGCAGGTTATATACTCTCTATTGCCGTATGGTATGGACAGTTTATAGTGCTTGGTATAGGTGCATAAAAATACAAAAAGGAAATAGATGAAACAGGTTCCAATACTAGTTTTGGATTTTGGCTCACAATATACGCAGCTCATAGCTAGAAAACTTAGAGAATCAGGCGTATATACGGAGGTGGTGCCGTATAGAGAGAGTATAGTTGATATAAAGGCACGAAAGCCACAAGGAATCGTACTCTCCGGTGGTCCCGCATCAGTCTATGCCGAAGATGCCTATAGGCCTGATGAGGGGATATGGGATCTTGGTCTGCCTATACTTGGTATATGCTATGGAATGCAGCTTATTACTGATCATTTTGGTGGTGAAGTCATAGCTGCTGATCATCATGAGTATGGCAAGGCAAAGCTAAAGGTAGAGTCAGAAAGTGGTATCTTTAACGGTATTACCGACAATGAAATAGTCTGGATGAGTCATGGCGATAGAGTGGAGAGTCTACCTGATGGATTTGAGGCGATAGGAAGCAGCGAAAATTCACCATATGCAGCAATTGCAGATACCAAGCGTCAAATATATGCATTTCAGTTTCATCCTGAGGTGCACCACTCGGTAGAGGGGACAAAAATGCTCAAAAACTTTGCCAAATATATCTGTGGTTGCGAGAGCACTTGGAATATGGGAAGTTTTGCCAAAGAGAAGATCAAACAGATACAAGATCAAGTAGGAGATCGCAAAGTTTTGTGCGGTGTCAGCGGAGGAGTGGACTCATCTGTGGTTGCAGCCTTGTTACATGAGGCACTACCCAAAGAGCAGCTGGTTTGCGTATTTGTAGATCAAGGATTGTTGCGTAAAGATGAGGCAAAGCAGGTGCAAGATATGTTTAAGATGCTTGATATTCCCCTTGTAACCATTGATGCCAAGGATGAGTTTTTGGATGCTCTTAAAGGCGTAGTAGATCCAGAACAAAAAAGAAAAATCATAGGCGAAAAGTTTATTGAGGTTTTTGATAGAGAAGCCAGTAAACATAAAGATGTTTCATTTTTGGCTCAAGGGACACTATATACCGATGTGATAGAGTCGGTATCTGTCAAAGGTCCATCCAAGACTATCAAATCGCATCACAATGTAGGTGGATTGCCTGAGTGGATGACATTTGAACTTGTTGAGCCACTTAGAGAGATATTCAAAGATGAAGTAAGAGAGTTGGGTCTTGAGCTTGGTCTGCCTAAAGAGATGATAGGTCGCCATCCGTTTCCTGGACCCGGACTTGCTATACGCACAATGGGTGATGTAAACGAAGAGGGCTTGAGGCTCATCAGAGAATCTGATGCCATCATGCAAGAGGAGCTTAAGGCATCTGGATATTATGATAAAGTATGGCAGGCATTTACGGTACTGCTCAATGTCCAATCTGTCGGCGTGATGGGAGACAATAGAACATATGACAATACGGTATGTGTCAGGATGGTAGAGTCGGTTGATGGTATGACGGCTACATTTGCACATGTACCTCATGATATTTTGGAAAATATCAGCCGTCGTATCATCAATGAGATAGACGGTATCAATCGTGTAGTTTATGATATAAGCTCAAAACCCCCAGCTACAATAGAGTGGGAATAGAGGAGGAATCGGCATGGAACACCATCACAGAAGAAATGAGGCAGCAGGTTATAGTGAAAAATATATATCTTATATAGCATATTTTGTAGAAGAAATTGAAAATCATGTTAATGTCCTTTATCACTTTATGGAGCGTCGAAAAATTAAAGGCTTCACTCTTATTTTAATGGCTTCTGAAAATATAAATATAAGAGAGATGATCCAAAGAGAGAAGCGTGATACGGATATAATCGTAAAGCACAATATTGAAGAGAACAGACTCACTGTATTGTGTCAAGATACAAAAGTTGATGGTGGCTATTATTTTGCAAAAAGAGTTATAGAGAAGGTCAAAAAAGAGTATGGTGAAGATGTCTACTGTTCTGAAATATCGGTTGAAAAGCCATATTATCCAATTGTTGATTTAGTTATAAAATCTACGGAAATGTTTGAAAAGGCAAAATCCCTTGGTGACAAAACAGAAATACAGTACTACACTATCAAATAAAATCTATAAACTTTAGTCAATATGACTAAAGTTTCTTGCAACAAAACTTGAAATATTCTTCAAAATATTGTAAAATTTCGAAAAATTAATTCTAAGGAGAGAAATATGGCAAAACATCAATTTCAAACAGAAGTAGGACAGCTTCTAAAACTACTTTCTCATTCATTATACTCTCATAAAGAGATATTTATCAGGGAGCTGATATCAAATGCCAGCGATGCGCTTGATAAGTTTAATTATCTAAAACTTACCGATGAGAAGTTTAAGGATGAAGATTGGAGCGGGAAGATAGTCGTCAAACTCGACAAAGATGACAACTCTATCGCTATCAATGACAATGGTATAGGTATGAACGAGCAGGATTTGATGGAAAATCTTGGAACTATTGCCAAATCAGGCACGAAAGCCTTTATGGAGAAGCTTACTGGTGATGCAAAAAAAGATAGCAACCTTATAGGTCAATTTGGTGTGGGCTTTTACTCTGTATTTATGGTTGCCCAAAAGGTTGATGTCATTACCAAAAAAGCAGGCGAGGAGCAAGCTTATAAATTCTCTACGGATGGAACGGGTGAATATGAGGTCAAGCCTATTGTCAAAGAGGATCACGGAACTATAATCTATATAAAGCTCAAAGATGATGAAAAGGAGTTTTTGAACAAGTGGCACACAGAGAGTATCATCAAAAAATACTCCAACCACATAGCCTATCCCATCATCATAAAATATACCGATACAGAGTTTGAGGGCGAAGGCGATGATAGAGTAGAGAAAAAAGTGGATAAAAGTGAGCAGGTTAATGAGGCGACCGCATTATGGACTCTACCGAAAAGCGAGCTGAAAAAAGAGGATTATATAGAGTTTTACAAAACTATTTCGCACGACAGTGAAGAGCCGCTTACTTATCTGCACAACCATGTAGAGGGTGCTACCCAATACACTACACTATTTTATATCCCAAGAACGGCTCCTATGGATATGTATAGAGCAGACTATCAGCCTGGAGTCAAACTATATGTCAAAAGGGTATTTATCACAGATGATGACAAAGAGTTGCTGCCTCCTTATTTGAGATTTGTGCGTGGAATAATAGATAGCGAGGATCTACCTTTGAATGTATCAAGAGAGATACTGCAAGAGAATAGAATACTTGCAAATATCAAGCAGGGTGCAGTCAAGAGAATCCTATCTGCTATCAAGAAGCTCAAAGGTGAAGATTTTGATCGATTTGTATCGCAATACAACAGAGTGATGAAAGAGGGTGTCTTTAGTGATATGCTCAACAAAGAGACACTTCTTGAGATTGTTAGATACAAAAGCTCTACCCAAGATGGATTGGTCTCACTGGATGATTATATATCTAGAGGCAATAGTGAGAAAAAAGAGATATACTATATCGTAGGTAACGATGAGAATGTGCTCAAAAACTCTCCTTTGTTGGAGGCTTACAAAAAAGCCGGATTAGAGGTGCTCATCATGGATGATGAGGAGGTAGACAGTATAGTGACACCAATGATAGGAGAGTATAAAGGGTGGGCACTCAAGGATGTCACTACTATAGAGGCACCGGACAACAAAACCCAAGAGGAAAAAGAGGAGATCAACAAAGAGTATAAGAAGCTGACTGAGAAGATCAAAGATGTTTTGGGTGATGAAGTCAAAGAGGTTCGCACTACTACAAGATTGACTGATAGTCCATCATGCGTAGTCAAAGATAGCAGTGATCCTATGGCAGGCATGGCAGCTATGTTTGCACAGATGGGACAGGAAGCCCCCGAGGTACCCCTGATACTCGAGATAAACCCAGATCATGAGATAATCAAAAAACTAAAAAGTTCAAGAAAGAAAAAGATTTTTGAGGATATCTCTTGGATACTTTTGGATAGTGCCAAATTGGCAGAGGGTATGGAGCCCAAGGATAAAACAGCATTTGCCAACAGGGTAGCCGAATTGGCAGCTGCCGCCCTGTAGCATAGGCAACATACAAAGGGTTCATGCTCCTGCGGCTTTGCAAACTAATGACTATTATGATAGAATTTAAAAAAATCGCAGGAGTCATTATGCAGAAAAAATTATTTTTACTACTTTTTTTAATAGCTACACCAATTACAATGCTGTCAGCATCCACAAATGGATGCGACTATAAATATATGCACGATTCATGTGCCATAGACAGATATGATATAGTTCAGTCAGAGAGATATAGTAGAGGAGTGCATAATGAAATGTATATCGTGCACCACTTTAATGATCAAAAAAGAGCTTATAGAAGCTGTCACATAAGATCATATCCACCAAAAAGGGCGCATCATGTACGTAGATATACTCACCACTCTAGATGTGCATTATCTGTACGAAAACACCACCTGCATCACAAAAATATCAAAAAATGCAGATGGACGAAAATATAAAACTGCATGAATAGTCACTCTCCACAAAAAAAGGCCACTGTTGTCGCTACTGCAGTGGCACTTATACTTACTGTACTGAAACTGATTGTAGCCATAGCAAGCGGTTCAGTTACGGTTTTAGCTTCAGCAATAGACTCTTTGCTTGATATGGCAATGTCGATCTTTAACTTTTTTGCGATCAAAAAGGCGGAAGAGCATCCAAGTGAAGATTTTCAATATGGAAAAGGCAAAATCCAAGCAATTGCTGGAGTGATAGAGGGCAGTGTTATTACCGTATCCGGACTTTTCGTTATCTATAAGGCTATAGAGAAGTTTTATCATCATGAAAAAACCAATATGATCTTGCCGTCCATTATTGTAATGATAATATCTATTGTTATAGTTTATATACTTGTAAAATACTTGACAAATGTAGCTAAAAAAACAGATAATATAGTCATAAAAGCAGATGCTATTCATTACAGAACAGATCTATACACCAATGCCGTAGTTCTAATCTCTTTAGTTGCAATTATATTAAGCGGTTATGAGTGGATAGATGCTCTTTTTGGGCTTGGCTTGGGTATTTATATCATATATTCTGCTTTTGAGATCGTTAAAGAGGGAGTAGAGATATTGCTTGATAGGGCACTTGATGGCGATATTGTTGCAAAGATAGCTGAGATAATCTCCAGCCATCCGGATACCGCAAGTTATCATTGGCTAAAAACGCGCACAGACGGCTCAACCAATTTTGTAGAGTTTCATCTTGTTCTGCATCCGAATATGATGCTGCAGGAAGCCCATGATATCAGTGATGATATTGAGAGTGAGATAAAAAAACTTGACAATAAAAAGCGATGGGTAATTACGCCACATTATGATCCATACGATGACGAACATCTAAACGAAATGGCGCTAAATGGCAAGAAATAGACCAATCTATCTACTCTCACCAAGCAAGTATCCAGATACTATATATATGCCGATGATACAATTTGAAATAATTGCAGATAGACTCAATCTTGATGATTGTGATACTTTGATGTTTACCTCAAAACAGGCGGTCAAAAGTGCTGAAGAGATTGATCCAGATTGGAAAAAGTTGCCATCCATCGCTATAGGTGCAGCTACCAAAAAAGAGATAGAATCATTTGGCGGTAGTGTGCTATATCATCCTAGCAATTATTATGGCAGCACTCTTGCAAAAGATATTGTTGAAAAATTTGCATCTAGAAAAATACTATATCTCAGACCCAAGAGTGTATCTTTTGATTCGGCATCATTTTTGGTCAAGCATAACATTGAGCTACAAGAGCAGATCATCTACAAGACATCTTGTGTCAAATATGAAACCACATCTGCACCGGTAGATAATGCAATCATTATATTTACATCGCCATCGTCAATTCGCTGTTTTTTGTCTAACTTTGAGTGGAGAGATAGCTACACAGCAGTAGTGATAGGCAAATCTACCCAAGTTCACCTGCCATCAGGTGCGAAATTTGCAGTCGCTCAAACTCCGATGATAGAGAGTTGTATAGACAAAGCGAAGGAATTAACTCAACAGTAGCATTTTTTATACTTCACTAACCCCAAATTGGTTATAATTAAGTTACCTGAATGGTTCGACAACTGTAACAGAGGGTCCAACATATATTCATAGGGGGACATGTAGTCTATCGGTGTGTAGGCTTTTTCGTTTGAGCAGCAATCCTGCGAGAAATTGACTCCTAAAGATAGACTCTCTCCTCCACTGTTGGCTTATAGGGCCATAGAGATGCAGAACGGCCATTCGGGGGTATTGGTGATGCATATTGTGCATATCTTGCACTTGATGCTGTTTCGACGAACAAAAAAGTTCGCTTTCAACATCATCAAGCACAATCTAT
>CAZVPN010000004.1:0-12961 GCA_964628135.1 uncultured Campylobacterales bacterium | reverse complement strand
AAAGAATGGAGTTATAATGAATATATTGATTATTGGTTCAGGTGGGCGTGAATACTCTATTGGACTTGCTCTCAAGCGTGATGAAAATGTAGGAAAAATCTATTTTGCCCCCGGCAATGGTGCTACTGACATGCTAGGAGAGAATATTGATATTAGTGATTTTGATGAGTTGGCCGATTTTGCCCAAGAGCATGCGATTAAGCTCACAATCGTAGGACCTGAGGCTCCTTTGGTAGCCGGTATTGTCGATAAGTTTCAAGAGAGAGGATTGACAATATTTGGACCTACGGCAGCAGCGGCACAGCTTGAGGGATCAAAAATATTTATGAAAAATTTCTTGGCACGGCACAATGTCCCTACAGCTCGATATATTGAGACAGGTTCTTTAGATGAGGCTGTTGATTTTATCGCTACACTTGAGGCTCCTATCGTGGTCAAGGCTGATGGATTGTGCGGTGGTAAAGGTGTGATTATAGCCCAAAGCCACGATGAGGCAAAAGTGGCAGCTTCAGATATGCTCTCTGGCACATCTTTTGGAGAAGCAGGCACGCGAATAGTCGTCGAGGAGTATCTTGATGGTTATGAGTTGTCTGTTTTTGCTGTGTGTGACGGCAAAGATTATGTGGTCTTGCCGGCTGCCCAGGATCACAAAAGATTGCTTGATGGCGACAAGGGTCCCAACACAGGCGGCATGGGGGCATATGCACCTACGCCACTGATAAATGACAATATATATGCCAAGCTCGATGAGAATATCATCAAACCTACTCTCAAAGGAATGGAGAGTGAAGGGCATCCATTTACCGGAGTGCTTTTTATAGGTGTAATGGTGGTAAATAGTGAGCCATATGTTTTGGAGTATAATGTCCGTTTCGGCGATCCGGAATGTGAAGAGCTTATGCCTCTTTTGAAGTCTCCTGCAAGTGAACTGTTTTACAAAGCAGCTACCGGCAAACTCAAGAATGCCAAGATTGAGTTTAGTGATAAGTATGCAGTGGGCGTAGTTGTTGCCAGCAAAGATTATCCATACAAAAGCTCAAAACCTGCCGAGATCATCATAGATGAGATTTATCATGATGAGATAGCTACAGGCAGCCACATATCATATGCCGGCGTCAGCAGAGGTGAAGATGGCAAGCTCTATGCCACGGGTGGCAGGGTGCTTGTGTGTGTCGGAGTTGGAGACTCTATTGCCGAGGCCAGGGATAGGGCGTATCTTTTGGTAGGGCAAGTTCATTTTGTCGGCAAGCAGTGTAGGACCGATATTGCCTATCAGGCACTTTAGGATTATGAATGGATTTTAGAGAGAGGATCGCTCCCAACTCCAAGAGAGTATGGTCATATACTATCGATAATCTGGTAGTCAGCGGACTGTTTATTGCGATATTTTATGAGCAGATTATCTCGCTGCAAAGTACTATGGATATGAGTATCTTCATTAAGTCCCATATAGTTGTGCTATTGACTTTAGAGCTTATCTACCAGACGCTTTTTATATACAAAAGTGGCAAAACATTAGGAAAATCTATACTCAAAATAAAAACTGTAGATCAGGATAGTGGCAATTTGCTCACTTTTAAAAAGGCACTAGTTAGGGCGTTTGTGAGGCTAATAAGTGAAAATTTTTTCTATCTGGGATTTTTGCCTGCATTTTATACGGACAAAAAACAAACACTCCATGATATGGCAGCCAAGGATATAGTTATCAATGAGTGAACTTCAGAAGAGACTCAAGGATGCTCTGGATCTACTTGATCTACCAACACTCATTACCAAAGATGATATTAAGAAGAGATATAGGCAGTTAGCATCAAAGTATCACCCTGATATTAATAACAGCGATGGAGAAAAGATGGAGCAGATCAATAGAGCTTATGAGCTGTTGATGCACTATATTGATGAGTTTAGATACTCATTTGATAGCATTGAGATAGACAAACAACACCCTGGAGAAGCATATGTCAAAAACTTTAGACCATAAATTTTTTAAAGACAGACTGCAAGCAGCTGAGCACCTGTATGAAGAACTACCGATTGATTTCATTGGATCTGATGAGCTGATTGTATTGGCAGTTAGTGACGGTGCGGTCGTTATAGCTGATTTTTTGGCTCAAAAGATAGGTTGCAAGATGGATCTGCTTCTGAGTGAGCCAATCTATAGCCAAAAAAACCCTGATTTTGAAATCGCCAAAGTAAGTGAGACTCAAGAGGTGCTCATAGATAAAAAGATGGCAAAAACATTTGATATAAGCGAAGAGTTTATATACTCTGAGGCAAAAAGGATATTTGAAGAGAAGCTTTTGTATCGTATCAACAGATTTAGAAAAGGTTTGGCTCTGGACTCTTTTGAAGGCAAGGTTGTTTTGCTGGTAGATGAGTGCATAGAGACTGACTTTACTATGTCCATAGCTATAAAAACAGCTATCTCGAATAGAGCAAAAAACATCTACCTTGCTGCACCTGTAGTAGATCAGTTTTCATACGAAAAGCTTGTTCCTATAAGTGATGGAATATTTTCAGTTCATCGCAAAAGAGATTATATTTCGATAGAATACTATTATGATAATCTCGATAAAGTTGAATCTTCGGAGATAGAAAGGATACTGGAAAAATATGAGTGAAAAAATTATAGAAATAGATGCTAATTCTCTAAAAGAGAGTTATGCTTTTGGCAAAGTTGCCAGACAAGCAAGCGGTTCAGTGCTGTATAGACAAAAAGATGCTGTGCTTTTGGCTGCAGTCGCATTTGACGAGAAGAGTGTTGATGAGGAGTTTTTGCCTTTGACTGTTCAATATATTGAAAAGGCATACTCAGCAGCCAAGATACCAGGAGGATTTATCAAGAGAGAGACAAAGCCTGGTGATTTTGAGACCTTAACATCTCGTATTATAGATAGATCACTCAGGCCACTTTTTCCAAAGGGATTCAACTACCCCGTCTCTATTACCGTGATGGTGCTTAGTAGCGACAGCGAAGTTGATATGCAAGTAGCCGCTCTGCATGCGGCATCGGCAGCCTTGTTTGTCTCTGAATTGCCAATCTCCAAGGCTGTCTCGGCTGTAAGGATAGGTAAAAATGAGGATAAACTTGTCGTAAACCCTAGTAATGATGAGCTTGAAGGCGGTAAGCTTGATCTCTTTGTCGTGGGATCCGGCGAAGATATTTTGATGATAGAGATGAGAAGCATATCTTCAGAGGTGGTAGATCAAGTCATTGAGACAGTTCCTGAGGAGCTACCGTATGTGATGGAGCACCATGAGTGTAATGAGCTGGACAGTGATGAGCTACTCAATGCTATCGATATGGCACAAAAGGCTATTGCAGACTCAAGTAATAAATTTGCAAAAGAGTTCGCAGCAGTTCAAAAGAGTCCCTTGGAGATTGACATCTCTGATAGTGGTATTGATGATGAGCTGTATCAATATATTGATCAAAATTTTAAAGTCGAGATAGAAGATGCTGTAAAATCTATGGCAAAAAGTGAAAGAAGTGATGCTCTAAAAAGAATCAAAAATGAAATCATTGCTGCAAAAGGTGAAGAGAATATAGACACAGGGATACTTGCCAGAACGCTTGAGAGCTTCAAAAGAGAGATAGTTAGAGATCTTATCCTAAATAAAGGTATCAGAGCCGACGGCAGAACACTTAGCCAGATCAGACCTATTTCGATAGAGACCAATATCTTGCCGTCAGTGCATGGTTCGTGCCTGTTTACCAGAGGGCAGACGCAGGCATTGGTGAGTGCTACAATAGGAGATGCAAGAGATGCACAATCGTATGAGCTAATAACCGATCCAAAGCCAAGATATGAGAGATTTATGGTGCATTATAATTTCCCTGGATTTTCTGTGGGCGAGGCTTCGTTTATAGGTGCTCCGGGGCGCAGAGAGTTGGGGCATGGCAATCTTGCCAAAAGGGCACTTGAGCCAACTATTGATATAAGATATGATCAAACAGTAAGATTGGTTTCTGAGATATTGGAAAGCAATGGTTCATCATCGATGGCTACAGTCTGTGGTGGCTCATTGGCTCTCAGAGCAGCCGATGTCCCTACGCAAAAATTGGTATCTGGTATAGCAATGGGGTTGGTGATGGATAACGATAGATACGCGATACTATCAGATATCATGGGGCTTGAGGATCACGATGGAGATATGGATTTCAAAATAGCCGGCACAAGAGATGGGATCACAGCTATGCAGATGGATATCAAGCTTGGCGGAATCAAGCTATCTATCTTGAATGAGGCGATATCTCAAGCCAGAGTAGGGCTAAATCATATACTTGACATTATGGAAGATGCAGCAGGAGAGATCAAACCAAGTGGTGCACTGCCAAGCACGGAATTTTTTCATATAGACCCATCCAAGATCGCAGCCATTATAGGAAAAGCAGGCTCAACCATCAAAGAGATTATCGAAAAATTTGGAGTAAGTATAGATTTGGATAGAGATGAAGGCGGCGTCAAAGTAAGCGGCTCTGACAAAGAGAAGGTTCAAGCCGCCAAAGAGCATATCACAAACATAGCCTCAGCACCTCAAAAGAGACAGATGCAATATGAGATAGGAAAAACATATCATGGAAAGATCCAAAAAATAGTAGATTTTGGTATGTTTATAGAGATGCCTGATGGTTTTGATGCACTTTTACATATCTCAAAAGTTCGCAAAGAGAGAGTCGATAACCTAAAAGATCTATACAAAGAGGGCGATGATATCGATGTTGTGGTGCTGGAGCAAAATGGCAAAAAGGTAGAGCTGGCCACAAAAGAGTGGGCAGAGTAAAAATAGTAAAAAATGCTGTTATTTTATATGCAGCTTGATCAAATCTTTTCTGGCGTACGGCATATATGAAGCTCTTGTGATAATGACAGGCATCCCTCTATATGCCCAATGATAAAGAGTTTGTATATCTTTTGGGTCTATATGTATGCATCCGTGGCTGAGCCAGCCAGTGCTACCTTGATGCAGGGCATGACCCTGGTTGGTAAAAAATATACTCCAATCCATATTGTTCACCCCATCTTCAGATGGGTACTTTTTTGACATATAAAATCTCTTTTTTCTCTTGACATCATATATGCCTGAGGGTGTTTTGTAATCATCGGCGCCAGAGGCTATCGCACTGCTCCACCATACTTCGCCATCTCTATCTACAGCATAAAATCTTCCGTCACTGCCTCTTTCTCTGACAGAGACAACCACAAACTCTCTGCCTTTTAGGTTCACGGTATGTGATCTGTTGCCATTGATTACCTCAAACTTGGTTTTGCTTAGCGGTACCACGCTTTTTGCAGTGATAATTATAGTAAACAAAAGTATAGCCGTGATAACTTTTTTCATATTTTAGCTCTCTCTTTAAAAGGTTTCGAAATTTTATCCAAATAAATAAAATAACTGATTAATGATAGTCTGTCCTTAATGGTTATTGATATATAATTGCATCATCTATTAGGGTGATAAGTAGGGAAACAGGCGGCATTTATGTCTCTGTTGGCAGCCTTGGCTGTTTACGCAAGCCGAACGGATCCGAAAGATAAGTCGAAGAGGACTATAAACTCATTAAATCAAAAGGAAACAAAATGAAAAAGTTTTTTCTGCTTTTCTTGGTACTTGGTGCAGCTGCATTTGCAGGTGAAGATGGTGCTTCTATGGTCAAAGCATACTCTGTAGTAGCAGCAAATGTCGGTCTTGGTCTTGCAGCTCTTGGTGGAGCTATAGGTATGGGGCATACAGCAGCAGCTACAATCGCCGGCACAGCTCGCAACCCAGGTCTTGGCGGTAAATTGATGACTACAATGTTTATCGCATTGGCGATGATCGAAGCACAAGTTATCTATACATTGGTTATCTCACTAATTGCACTTTATGCAAACCCTTATATAGGATAATCTCAGTATCATTTAAGAGGTGCACGGATATAATTCCGTCCACTTCTTTCTACCAACAAAGATTTACAACAATCTTCCACGCGGCAGTGGTGGAACGGTAGACACGCCAGCTTGAGGGGCTGGTGGGCGTATGCCCGTGGAGGTTCAAATCCTCTCTGCCGCACCATAATTTCCCACAATATTGATTAGAATCAACTTTTTTTCTTTTTTTTAGGTTGTTTTAATATCTGTTTATGTTATAATGCTTTCACAATATAACAAAAAAGGAAAAAAATGACAAAAGCAGAATTTGTTGAATTGGTACAGAAGAACGGCGGTTTTAACAGTAAAGCAGCAGCAGAAAAGGCTGTAAAGGCTTTTACAGACTCAGTAACAGAGGCTCTCAAGGGTGGAAATAAGGTCTCTTTGGTAGGTTTCGGAACATTCTCTACCGTTAAAGTGGACAAGAAGAGCGGTAAAATTCCAGGTAGCACCAAAACTTATACAAAACCTGCACATACTGCGCCTAAATTTAAATTTGGTAAAACAATCAAAGACGCAGTAGCGTAAAAAGAACTGCATCGGGGGGTGTCATTTTTTTGGTGACTCATGTCACCTCCTACTTGAACCATCCCCTTATTTTCTCAAAAGCTTTATCAAATATTTGTCTGTTTGGTTGACTTTCCAAACCATAACTCTCTTGTAATTTTTCTAATAGTTCCCTCTGATTTTTATCTGTTTTTTTAGGAAGTATCATTTTGATTTGGGCTATCAGGTCTCCCTTGCGTCCGGTATGAACATCAGCTACCCCTTTGCCTCTAAAGACAAACTGATCCCTATCTCTTGTTCCCGGTTTCAGATTTAGCTCAAGCTCACCTTCAAGTGAAGGTATCTGTATAGTTTCACCAAGTATACATTGGGTAAAAAATACCGGTATCTCTATATAAACGTCATTGCCTTCACGCACAAAATGGTCATCCTCTTCGACATAAAAGGTGATATACAGATCTCCTCTTTGACCGCTTTTGTTCTCATTTCCATATCCAGCTACGCGTAGTCTGTTTCCACTATCTACTCCAGCCGGAATATCTATTGTTATACTCTCTTTTTGAATATTGTAACCTTCTCCGCTGCATGAGGTACATTTTTGACTAGCCTGTTTTCCGCTTCCGTGACACTTTGGACACTCTTGGGCAAATGTCATAAAACCCTGTCTCATCACAACCTGTCCATGTCCGTCACAGTAATGACATATATCCATTTTGGCATCTTTTGCCCCAGTTCCATTGCACGCCTGGCACGGTACCTTGTACTCTATCTCTATCTCTTTCTTGACCCCAAATACCGCTTCATTAAATGGAATATTTAAATTGATCTCAAAATCAAGCGCATATTTTGCAGATGGGTCTCTGCGTCGACCTTCTCTCCCAAAGCCTCCACCAAAGCCTCCGCCAAACATTGAATTGAATATATCCATAATATCATCCATGCTGCTGGCATGAAAACCCGCACCTTGCCTCTCCAGTCCCTCTTTACCATATCTGTCATATATTTGCCGCTTATCGTCATTACTTAAAACTTCATAAGCTTCATTTATCAGTTTAAATCTATCCTCAGCATCTTTGTCGCCTGGATTTTTGTCAGGATGATATTTTAGTGCCAGTTTTCTGTATGATTTCTTTATTTCGGCTCCACTGGCATCACGGCTTACATTAAGTGTTTCGTAATAATCAATTTCCATTATATTTCCCAATACTAATTTTATGAAAGTGTGGAATTTTACCATAATATTTTGATATAATCCATCAAATAAAAATGGAGAGAAGAGATGATCATACATGTTGTGATGTTTAAGTTCAAGGAAGAAATATCTCAAGAGTACATAGATGAGGCAAGAGAGCAGATAGAGATGCTTGCAGATCTGGTGCCGAGGCTCCAAAATATAAAAGTCGGTATGAACATAGCCGACGAAGATAGAGCCATGGATATGGTCCTTATAAGTAATTTTGAGAATAGAGATGATCTTGAGCTTTATGCCAACCATCCGGAGCACAAAAAGGTGATCGAATTTATAAAAGAGATAACAGAATATACAAAAGTGGTAGATTTTGAAGCATAAAATAGAGCCTTTCGAGAATCTTGTAGAAGCCTTTAATGCACTTCCGGGGATAGGAAAAAAGAGTGCAGTTCGTTTGGCATATTATATTTCGGTAGAGAATGGATTTGACGGTATCAAACTTGCGCAGGCAATAGAGGATGCAGTAGAGGGTATCCAAAAGTGTGTAAATTGCCAAAATATGAGCGAGGATGAGCTTTGCAGTATATGCTCAGATGAGAGTAGAGATCGCACAAAACTCTGCATAGTTCAAAGTGCCAAAGATATTTTAGCAATTGAAGAGAGTGGTGAATTTGATGGTACATATTATGTAGTAACACACCTGGAAGATATGGATGAGTTGCATCTTAAGAGTGCCGTCAAGGGGGTAAGGGAGGTCATATTTGCATTTCCTCCAAGTATAGCAACAGATACAATGATACTTTATATAGAAGATAAATTGAGTGATGTCGATGTAGTATTTACCAAAATAGCTCAGGGGGTTCCTACCGGAGTTGAGCTTGAAAATATAGATATCATATCTCTTGGCAGAGCACTTGAATCAAGAGTGAGGGTTTGAGTTTATATCGATATAGTTTTGTACAAACTCTCTTAGATCCTGATATACATATGAGTCTTTGAACTCTTTGATCTTGCCGCCACTGGCATTTGGGTGACCTCCGCCATTGCCAATCTCTGCCGCCATTTTAGAGACATCCAGTTTGTTGTTGCTTCTGAGTGAAAAATTACCCCTGCTACCGACATCCATATAGAAATCGATATCATTGTTGGCAACCAAAAATGCATTTCCTATGATGGATGTATTGCCTACACTGTATGTCAATATACCTCTATGGCCCCTATAATTGATAATTAGATTCTCTTTTTGTGCAGTAAGAATTTTTGTAATATAGTTTGCCACCAAATTGTCTTTTGTATCATTTTTGTCGTTTAAAAAAAACTCTTTTTTGATGCTATGGAGTTGCTCATCCAATATAATTGGAGCATCAATAGTGTTCAATCTATCTTTTGCACCCTCTATAAGTGAAAATTTGAATCCTCTGTCTTGGTTTGGAAACATTACTCTATTTATCTCTCTGGCACCGGATATCATGCCTAGCATTACTTTGCCATATTCAAAAAACTGATCATCTGCTTGCCAAATATCAATAGCATTTATAGCTTTTACGATATCTTTATATTCGCCCTCTTGATCAAAATTATATCTCTCCTGAAGCCAGTCATAGGTGATCATTGTGGCACATCTGCCGGTATCTAGTTTGTACCATCCAAACTCTTTGTCCGCACCGGCACCTGTGGCATGATGATCGAGAAGCTGCAGACCTGTGCCGAGGGCCTGTCTTGCTTTGTCCAGATTTCGTCCCTCTTTAGTAGTTAGGTTTAGGTCAGTTATTAATATTAGCTGTTCCAAATCACTATCTGTTTTTCTATCTTCTTCTATATCATTCAACATCTCATCAATGCGCGCCTTGACCTCTGGACCATAATTGGCATTGTAGTATTTGATATTGTTGTTTGTTTTTGAGAGCAGATATTGACATCCATATCCGTCCAAATCAATATGTGATAGGTGATATATGCGCATATTCATAATATATCACTCAGCATAAGACCATCCAAATATGCATCAATCTTTCGCTGAAAATTTATCAGAAATGGAGATATAACACATGTGCCCGGGGTACCATTTGGGCAAGTTTCAGCATGTTCAAAGCAATTGAACACGGTAGGTGGCTTCCCCTCAGATGCATATATAATGCTATTGACGCTAATTTCTGATATATCTTTAGAGAGTACGAAGCCGCCTGCTGCACCTCTTCTTGATTCCAGAATATCAGCTTTTGCCAAATTTTGCAATATTTTTGCCAAAAAACTTTTTGGTATATTGAGCTCTGTTGCAAGTTGTTCTGCTCCAACAGGCTCTTGAGAATTTTTAATAGCATTAAGTGAGAGCAAGGCGTACTCGCTGGCTCTGGTAAGAAGCATAGATAGAATCCTTTTTTGTTAATAAAGAGTATTTTACTCTAAATTATGTTATCTTTGGCTTTATGGGTGCCTTTATATCATTTTTAGGTTATTGTGATATTATTCTGGTTCAAAATACCAATCAGGAGGTCATTATGGCTTTAGATCAGGCGAAAAAACAGGAAATTATCGCTAAATACGGACGCAGCGAGAATGATACAGGCTCTACGGAAGTGCAGGTAGCATTACTTACAGAGAGAATTAAATATCTTACAGAGCATCTTAAGATAAACAAAAAAGATCACTCTTCAAGACTAGGATTACTTAAGCTGGTCGGTCAAAGAAGAAGACTAATGAGATATCTTAGAAAAACCGATTTTTCAAGATATACTACTATTAAAGAGGCACTCGGTATTAGAAACTAAACTACCTTTGCACTTGATATGCGCTGTGCAGTTTATACACTGTACAGCTTCAAATACTCTATCCCCTAACTTTACCTACCTTATATTTTTTACATACATTTACAAAATATAAAATAGATTGTATAATTTCAAATATAGTAATATTTTTGTCAAAAGTCATACTTGATATAACTTGACTCAAGTTTAACTTGACAATAAGAGACTCAATATGCTATGATTACAGTTATGATTCCCAAAAAGGAGCAAAAAATGAGCAAAAAAAATAATAAGGATATTGAAGAGAATATCCAAAATGATAACGAAGAGTCCAAAGAGGAGCTTGTAGAAGAGATGTCTGCTGAGCAGAAACTCGAAGTAGAGCTTGAGGAGGCACAAGCGGAAGCTCAGAAATACAAAGATGAGTATCTTCGCGCATATGCAGATTTTGAAAATAGTAAAAAAAGACTAGAGAAAGAGAAAGCAAATGCTGTTTTGTACGCAAATGAGGCTTTTGCGAAGGATATGCTGAGTGTTATTGATTCTATAGAGAATGCCATCACCTCTACCGAGCAAATAGATACCTCAGATTGCTCTGATGCTATAGATAAGTTCAAAGAGGGTTTGACATTGACACTGGAGCAAACTCTATCTGTACTCAAAAAGCATGGAGTAGAAGAGGTGGCACATGAGGGCGTCTTTGATCCAAACTTCCATCAAGTTTTGATGCAGATTGAGAGTGACGAGCATAAAAAAGATGAGATTGTACAGGTGATGCAGAAGGGTTACAAGATGAAAGATCGCGTAATCAGACCGGCAATGGTCGGCACTGCCAAATAGTATGCAACCTAAGTTGCAACACCAAAGTAAACTTTTTAATATAATACATTAACTAAATTCAAGGAGAACAGAATGAGCAAACCAATAGGAATAGATTTGGGAACTACCAATTCTGCGGTAGCAGTATATGAGAATGGCGAGGCAAAAATAATTGCCAACAAAGAGGGCAAAAACACCACTCCTTCAGTTGTCGCCTTTACTGATAAGGGTGAGGTATTAGTTGGCGAGACTGCCAAGAGACAAATGGTAACAAACCCAGAGAAAACTATCTACTCTATCAAGAGAATTATGGGCTTGATGTGTGATGAAGAGAAAGCAAAGGAGGCAAAAGAGCGCCTACCATATCACATTATAGATAAAAACGGTGCTTGTGCCATAGAGGTAGAGGGTAAAACTTATACACCTCAAGAGATATCTGCAAAGATTCTTATGAAGATCAAAGAGGATGCAGAGAGCTATCTTGGAGGGGCAGTTACAGATGCAGTTATTACAGTGCCGGCATATTTCAATGATGCTCAGCGTAAAGCTACCAAAGAGGCAGGCACAATTGCGGGGCTCAATGTCCTAAGGATCATCAACGAGCCTACGGCTGCTGCACTTGCATATGGAATGGACAAAAAAAATAGTGAAAATGTAGCTGTGTATGATCTTGGTGGTGGAACATTTGATGTAACTATCCTTGAGACAGGTGATGGTGTTGTTGAGGTGCTCTCCACCGGTGGTGATGCATTCTTGGGTGGTGATGATTTTGACAACAGAGTAGTTGATTATCTGGCTGATGATTTCAAATCAAGCAACGGTATAGATCTAAAAGCTGACATGATGGCACTTCAGCGTCTCAAGGAGGCAGCAGAAAATGCCAAAAAAGAGCTATCATCAGCCAATGAGACAGAGATAAATCTGCCATTTATTACAGCTGATGCTACCGGACCAAAGCACTTGGTGATCAAACTTACAAGAGCCAAATTTGAATCACTCATAGAGGATCTTGTAGAAAAAACCATTACCAAAGTCGGAGAGGTTCTAAAAGAGTCCGGCCTTAGCAAAAGTGACATCAAAGAGGTGATCATGGTAGGTGGCTCTACTCGTGTGCCATTAGTCCAAGAGAAGCTCAAAGCATTCTTTGGTAAAGATTTAAACAACTCTGTCAACCCGGATGAAGTTGTTGCAGCCGGTGCAGCTATACAAGGTGGTGTATTGACAGGTGATGTCAAAGATGTATTGTTGCTTGATGTTACACCTCTAAGTCTTGGTATTGAGACACTTGGAGGCGTAGCGACTCATGTGATAGAGAAGGGCACTACAATACCGGTCAAAAAATCTCAGACATTCTCTACTGCGGAGGATAATCAGCCGGCTGTTAGCATCCATGTAGTTCAAGGCGAGAGAGAGTTTGCCAAAGACAACAAATCACTTGGTATGTTTGAGCTCACCGGCATCGCCCCTGCTCCAAGAGGCGTGCCGCAAATTGAGGTAACATTTGATATAGATGCCAATGGTATCTTGACAGTAAGTGCTGAGGATAAAGCAACAGGCAAATCTCAAGAGATCAAAATCACAGGTTCATCAGGACTAAGTGAAGAGGAGATAGAGAGAATGGTGCAAGATGCCGAGGCAAATAAAGCAGCTGATGAGGCGCGCAAAGCAGTGGTCGAGGCAAAAAACCAAGGTGATGCACTTGTACACCAAACCAAAAAGACTATCGGTGAACTGGGCGACAAAGTGGATGCAGGACTAAAAGCTGAGGCAGATAGTGCTATTGAGGCACT
>CAZVPN010000003.1:21083-25162 GCA_964628135.1 uncultured Campylobacterales bacterium | reverse complement strand
CCCAATTCATTTAGCTTACTTGGATCAAAAGAGAGTATCTCATCGGCACTTCTGCCCGAAAAGATGCTAAGCAGCATCTCCATCATGCCTTTTGCCATTTGGCTTGTGCCTTCACCTCTGAGATACAAAACTCCATCTTTACACTCAGCTACCAGCCATGCATCTGATGCACAGCCACCTATATAGCTATCACTAGTCTTTTCACTTTCGTTGAGTCCTTTATGGGATTTGCCGAGATCAAAAATATACTCCAGCTTGTCATTAGGATCATCAAAGAGTGCAAAATCCTCTTTTAGCTCATCTACTCTCTCTTGTATGCTCATATTATACTCCTATCTGCTCTTGACACCCATGACATGTCTCTATACACTCCAACTTTGCATGACCATAAAATGAGTTATCAAAGCTGCAATGAATGGCTTCTCTGATTGTCTCAGACTCAACTGAATCGATCACCTCATTGGCAAACGCTTGTATCAGCATCTTTCTGGCTTCTACCTCTGCTATACCTCTGGAACGCAAATAGAAAAGCTGCTTGCTATCAAGCTGTCCGGTGGTGGATCCATGGCTTGCCTCAAGCTCATCTATATATATCTCAAGCTGCGGACGGCTTGCCATATATGCACCGCTCTCAAGCAGTATAGCTTTGGAGTTTTGGTGTGCTTTTGTCCATTTGGCACTGTGCTGGACTTTGATCAGAGCATCAAATATACCTCTAGCACTGTCACTGATGATATTTTTTGCATTTTGGATGCTTTTGGAGTGCTCACCCTCATGCACTATCTTTGATACTGTTCCTCTCTTGGCATCACCATCAGCATAAAGCAAGTGTGCAAGATTGCTCTGAGCTCTTTGGGCAAGTTTTATAAATATAGTCTGCAAGGCAGATGCATTGCCAAAATCAAATGTAGAGATATCCAAAGTTGCATTTTTGCCCACCTGATACGAATGAGAGGCGACCATACGATAACTACCGATATTCAGTGTTTGATTTTTTACCATCTTTAGGGTGGCATTTTGCCCTATCTTGGCATCATATCCATACAGCACCAAACTTTTCTCGGCAATACCCCCCTCAAAGCTCTCATATACAAAAGCGTGTGTATTTGGTTTGACCTGTAACGAAATACGATAAGCTATCAGCTCATTTGGAAGCGTAAATTGATGCACTATCTCAAACTCGGCTCCATCCTCTGGCTCAATAGTGATAATAACTTTTGAGGCCACATGAGAGAGATGATACAGTGGATCAAAATGTTCATCATCCTTGAAGCTCTCACCCTGATATGCCACATTGACATTTTTGGGAGCAGTGATGACTACACCATCTTTGATGATTAGCTTTTTGCCCTCTTGGATAGGAGCTATCTCTCTGATCTCAAAATTAAGCTCATCCTCCAAAACCGACTCTATATCGGCATAGCGGTATGTCTCGCTACTTTTGTTTGGCAATCCAAGCTCTACAAAACGCCTGGCACTTCTATCTCTCCAAGCATCTGCCTCAAAAGCATCAAGCAGTGCAGAGGAGTCGATATCTTTGAACTCTATTAGTCTCATTATGCCTCTCCTAGAGATTCATATCCCTCTTCTTCAAGCTTGGCTACGAGCTCAGGTCCGCCAGTGTGGACGATTTTGCCATCTTTGAGCACATGTATATAGTCTGGCTTGATATAATCAAGTATTCGACTATAGTGAGTGATCACCAAAAAGCTTCTCTTGCCGTCTTTCATACTGTTTATACCCTCACTGACGGCTCTAAGTGCATCGATATCAAGTCCGGAATCTATCTCATCAAGAATGATCATATCAGGCTGAAGCATCTGCATCTGAAGTATCTCATTTCTCTTTTTTTCACCGCCCGAGAAGCCCTCATTTAGTGAGCGGTTGATCATATCTGGCTTCATACCAAGCTCCAAGGCAGCCTTTTTCATCTGACGCAAAAACTCCGCAGCATTTAGCTCCTCTTTACCCTCATATCTGCGTTTTGCATTGAGTGCGGTTCTGAGAAAATATGCATTGTTTACGCCAGGCACCTCCACAGGGTGTTGAAAACTCAAAAAAATCCCCTTCAAAGCTCTCTCTTCAGGCTCATCATCAAGGATATTTTCACCTTTGTATATCACCTTGCCGCCTATAACCTCTACATCATAATGCCCCGTAATTGCCTTGGATAGTGTAGATTTGCCGGCTCCGTTTGGACCCATTATCGCATGCACTTTGCCCTCTTCAAGCTCAAGACTGAGCCCTTTAAGTATCTGCTTATCACCTATCTTTGCCTCTAAATTCTCTATTTTCATCATTATACTCATCCTACGCTTCCTTCTAATGTCAATTCTAACAGTGCTTTTGCCTCAACCGCATACTCCATCGGTAACATCTTAAATACATCTTTACAAAATCCATGCACGATCATAGAGACTGCATCCTCTTCACTGATACCTCTTTGTCTGAGATAAAAGAGCTGATCATCTGAAATCTTTGAGGTGGTAGCCTCATGCTCCACTTGCCCCTCGGCATCTTTGGACTCAAGGTATGGAAAGGTATGTGCCCCACACTGATCACCGATCAAGAGCGAATCGCACTCGCTATAGTTGCGAGCTCCCGTGGCATTGGCTCCCATCTTGACAAGCCCTCTGTATATGTTTTGCCCCTTCATAGCAGAGATACCCTTGGAGATAATGGTTGATTTGGTATTTTTGCCAAGGTGTATCATCTTGGTGCCCGTATCTGCTTGCTGGGCGAGTGTAGTCACTGCTACAGAGTAGAACTCCCCTACTGAGTTGTCTCCTTTGAGGATACAGCTTGGATATTTCCAAGTGATAGCAGAGCCCGTCTCAACTTGTGTCCAGCTGATCTTGGCATTCTCTTCACAAAGACCTCTTTTGGTGACAAAATTGTATATACCGCCCTTGCCATTCTCATCGCCGGGGTACCAGTTTTGGATGGTAGAGTATTTGATCTCTGCATCTTTGAGTGCTATCAGCTCCACCACTGCTGCGTGTAGCTGATTCTCATCTCTAGTGGGAGCTGAGCATCCTTCGTTGTAACTGACATAACTGCCCTCATCTGCGATGATTAGCGTTCTCTCAAACTGACCTGTATTTAGAGCATTGATCCTAAAATATGTGCTCAACTCCATAGGACATCTGACACCTTTTGGTATATATACAAATGTCCCATCTGTAAAGACGGCTGAGTTGAGTGCTGCAAAAAAGTTATCAGTCATCGGCACTACTGAAAACATATACTTCTTGACAAGTTCAGGATAATCTCTGATAGCTTCGGATATGGAGCAAAAGATTATACCGTGCTTTTGAAGCTCCTCTGTATATGTGGTTTTGACCGATACAGAATCCACCACCGCATCAACTGCGATACCTTGGAGTTGCTTTTGCTCCTCAAGAGGTATGCCTAGCTTGTTGTAAGCTTCAAGTATCTTTGGGTCTACCTCGTCTAAGCTCTCGGGTGCCTGTTTTGGGGCAGAGAAGTATGATATAGACTGATAGTCTATCGGCTTATAGGTTAGATGTCCCCAGTGAGGCTCACTCATCTGCTTCCATTTGTCAAACGCTTTCAGACGCAGATCAAGCATCCATTGGGGTTCATCTTTTTTGGCGGAGATAAATGCGATAGTCGATTCATCCAGACCGGGAGGAACGGTATCCTGCTCAATATCGATCTCAAAACCGATACTGTATTCGCCAGATACCGCTTTGTCCAACTCTTGTTGTGGCATTGCGATTCCTTATACTTAAGTTCTCCAAAAAGTTAATTCGGAGTTATTTTGTCCTTTATAGCACAAAAACCTTTTATTTGTCAAGTGCAAGTGCCAAAAATAATTAAAAATACTAAAAGTTCTTGGCGTTTTTAAACTCTGCTACTTCGCTATCCACCATAGCATCTATCATCTTGACATACAACTCGTTGATAAGATTTGGTGAGAGATCAAGCTCTATGGCTTTGGCTCTAACTCGATTGATCACATCATCTATCCTATCTTGTGCCTTGATCTCTTCGATACTATCTTTAAAGTGTGCAAGCTGCTTGATATAGGCATTTCGTGCTGCTATCAACTCTAC
>CAZVPN010000003.1:0-20983 GCA_964628135.1 uncultured Campylobacterales bacterium | reverse complement strand
CTTTAAAGTGTGCAAGCTGCTTGATATAGGCATTTCGTGCTGCTATCAACTCTACGATTTGAGTATCAAGCTTATCAATCTCCTCTCTTGTCTCTTGAAGCGAATTGCATTTTTTGATATCCATACTCCATCCTTCATTGATTACTGCTATTCTTTTATTTTATCTAATTTTAACTAATATACACTCATATCATTATTTGGAGATATATTGAAAAGATTGATTATTTTGATTGCAACTGCTTTCCTAATGACTTCAGGTGCCAATGGATGCGATGCAAATGCAAAAAAGCTGATAAAATATTACAAAGCAGTGACACAATGTCAAGATAATAGGATCTACTTTGACGATGGTAGCTTTATGGTATATGATGACTATCGCAAAGAGAGTTTCAAAAAGGTGCTTCACGATGCCGATATACAAGATATGTTTTATCAACACTATATCAAAGGCAGCCACGGCATACCGCCCAAATACAATTATGATCCGGGTAGATTTAGAAACGAGAAATTTTTTCGCAAGATTTATGGCAACTCAGCCTCTGAGGTTCGCTCTCATCTAACTACAATCAATTGGTTTGGACAACGCATCAAAGTCACAACGATCAATGGAGTGGACAAACATCTCAAGGCGGCTGCAAAAGAGCTCTCTCATTATCCAAAATTGAGAAAATATCTCACACCGATAGGTGGTACATTCAAGTGGAGATACATAGCCGGCACACACAGGCTAAGCGTGCACTCATTTGGGGCTGCGATCGATATCAATGTCCACTACTCAGCCTATTGGCGATGGAGCAAAGGTGGATACAAATACCAAAACAAAATACCTCTTCAGATCGTAAAAATATTTGAAAAACACGGCTTTATCTGGGGTGGCAAGTGGTATCACTACGATACGATGCACTTCGAGTATCGTCCGGAGCTGCTTTATTAAGCTTCATTAAGAAATAGATAATACTTCATTCATATTTATGCTTCATACTTACATTGTCACAAGACAAACAAAACAAAAAAAGGATAGAGAATGAAAAAGATTAAACTAATCACACTAATTGCGGCAACTGCATTTACAGGTGCTATAGCTCAAGGAATGCAGACACCAAACAACACGCCAGACGATATGCAGCAATACAAAATGCACAGAGGCGGCAAAATGTTTGGCAATCATCACCGAAATTTTAAGCGAAACAGAAGATTGGCAAGAGTATTCAGAAAACTAAACCTCACTCCTGAGCAGCGCACAAAGATCAAAGAAGCTCGCAAAGAGATGAGACAAGGTCTTCGCCAAAAACGCCAACAGTTTAGGGGCAGTATGGGGTTGAAAAATTACATCAATGTAGATGGCTTTGACAAGCAAGGCTTCATACAGATGGGAACACTGCGCTCCAAAGAGATGCTAAAAAACAGAGCCGACATGATAGATAAGATGATCAAAATCCTTACACCTGAGCAGAGACTTATCTTGATCCAAGAGCTAAAAAGGCACAAAAACAAAAAACATCAGCCAAAATAAGATATCATAAAGTATGATAAAAATATTGATGATAGAGGATGATCCTCAATTTGCTTCGCTATTGAGTGATTATTTAGCAAGATATAATCTTGAGGTAACCAACTACCAAGATCCATATCTTGGGCTAAGTGCAGGTGTCGAAAAGTATGATTTGCTCATACTGGACCTCACTCTGCCCGGCATGGATGGGCTGGAAGTTTGCAGGGAAGTTGTAGAGAAATATGACATTCCAATCATTATATCATCGGCTCGAAGCGATCTGACAGATAAGGTTATTGGACTTCAAATAGGAGCTGATGACTATCTACCAAAGCCTTATGATCCTCAAGAGATGTATGCTCGCATTATATCCCTGCTTAGACGCTATAAAAAGATAAATCAAGATCCCAAGTCATCATCTACTCTGGAACTAAATGAAAAGTCGGAATTGATTAGGCTAAACGGAAAAAATATGGATTTAACGCCGGCAGAATACAGCACCCTGAAACTGCTTATCAAAAACAAAGGCAGCACTGTCTCAAAAGAGCAGATACTATACGACTCTGAGATATTTGAATATGGCAGTGACAATTCGCTCTCCGTAATCATCAGCAGGCTGCGCAAGAAGATCGGCGATAGTGCCACTATCAAAAGCGTGCGTGGGGTAGGATACAAACTGCTGCCATGAAAATTTACAACAAGATACGCATTATTTTTGTCGTTGCTGCTATATTTGTTACTGCCTTTTTTGGGGCTTTTGGATATATTCAACAGCAGCAGCACCTCAAACAAATCAGAATGAGATATATACAAACTTCTCTATATCTAAGCAGGTATCTCCGACATCATCAAAGAGAAACTCCGTATAAGATTTTACTTGATCAAAATTTAAAAGCGTACCTTAAAGAGAGTGATTTCTCTTTTGTAAAAAATCCAAAACTGATAAAAAAGGTTATCAATCACGGGCACATTCTTCAACGCAGAAAAATACTGAGGAAAAACAGGTTAAAAATCATAAGTTATCACAAAAGACTATACTTGATGCTTGAAAATATAAAGATCAAAAAAGCTGCAATTCTGCTTAGGGACAACAACCCGATCTCACTGCCATGGAGTTCTATTTTTGGATACATAGGAGCTCTTTTGTTACTGGGTTGGCTTTATATTTGGCTCACAAAAAGCTTGAAGCCGCTGAAGAGACTGCGCTCCCAGATAGAGCATATAGGCTCAGGGGATCTAAATATAAGCACTCGAAGCAATGCAGATGATGAGATAGGAGCAGTTGCCAATGCTCTGGATGATACTTTGCGCAAACTTGAATCAATGATACGCTCAAGGCAGCTGTTTCTACGCTCAATTATGCATGAACTCAAAACACCTATCGCCAAAGGAAGGCTACTCAATGAGTTTCTGCAAGATCATCACCAAAAGGAGGATTACGGCGCTATTTTTGAGAGGCTCGAGCTGCTTATTGAAGAGTTTGCCAAAATAGAGCGGATGCTTTCATCAAATTACACGCTCAAACTCGCAGATTATCATGCCATAGATATAATCGAACAATCTTTGGAACTCATGATGCTAAGCCAAGAGGAAATCAAACAAAAGATAACTATCAATAGAAACAAAGAGTGCAAGCTTCACACAGATTTTGATCTTTTATCACTAGCTATAAAAAATCTTATAGACAATGCCATCAAATATAGCAATAATCACAAGGCGGTTATAACGATTGATAATCATGCAATTGTGATATCTAACCGATCAAAGAAATTTACCAACTCTATTGAAGAGTATGCAAAACCGTTTCATGACCAAAAGCACGGGTTGGGGTTGGGTTTGTATATAGTATGGCAAATCATAGATATGCTATCACTTGATTTGAAATACAGCTACGAAGAGGGATGCAACAGGTTTAGAATTGAGCAGTTTGACTTGAAATAGCAGATGCTATCTCAAATCCGTTGTCTATTTTACTACAAATGATATTTTTGCATTTATGCGATATTTTATAATCTTGCCTCCGTCAACTTTGGCATTAAAATTGACAATATTGATCGATTTGATATTTTTAATCGATTTGCTTGCTGCTTTTACAGCCTTTTGCGCTGCGTCTTCCCAACTTTTTTCAGATTGAGCTAAAACTTCAATGACTTTTACTACTTTTGACATATCGTCTCCTTTTGTCTTGGTATTTCCAATTATAGCAGAATATCCATAATATGAATTGGGTATACTTACATTGTCAAGCGCAAAAGAGGGTATATGGATTACAATCATATAAAAAATTTACTGGAAAATGAACTTCAATATCGTAATAGCAAAGCAGAACTTTCATATGAAAAGCCAGATCCTTTGCTTGTAGCTTCAAGGTATCAAGATGAATATGTTGCACTGATATGTGCGCTGTTTGGATATGGAAATGCCGGACAAATAGTCAAATTTCTCGATACTCTGGATTTCTCTCTTTTGGATGCAGATGAACATATCATATTCAAAGAGCTGGGCAGACACTATTACAGATTTCAGAAAGCAGAAGATGTGGCAGCTATTTTTATAGCACTCAAAAGAATCAAAAATATTGATAGCATAGAAAATATATTTTATGAAGGTTTCAAGAAAGAAGATAATATTCTTGATGGATTATGGAATTTTATCTCTACGCTTCAAAATGTCTATCCGCGTAATTCACAAGGATATTCGTTTCTTATAGGCAAAATACCAAAAAACATCTCAACTGCCGGTACCTACAAGCGATATATGATGTTTTTGAGATGGATGGTTCGCAGTGATAATATAGATATGGGGCTTTGGAGCAAACTACCCTCTTCTGCTCTGCTAATGCCACTCGATACGCATACTTTCCATGTATCACAAAGATTGGGTCTGCTCAAGAGAAAAAGCTATGATCTCAAAGCTGTAATCGAACTGACAAACAGACTAAAAAACTTTGATCCGACAGATCCGATCAAATATGATTTTGCCTTATATAGGCTTGGACAGGAGAAAAAAGCATAAACCACACTTGCCATTTTATTTTTTTTGGTTAAAATAATATCAAAACTTGAGGAGTTAACATCAAAACAATATATCTTATCAGACATGCAAAATCGGATTGGAGTGATGCCAAAATAAGAGATTTTGAAAGGGGCATCAAAAAAAGAGGCAAAAAAGATATCGACACAATAGGAAGTTATCTTAAGCTACATAATATTATGCCGGATCTTGTATTGTCCAGTTCGGCACTAAGAGCACAAATAACAGCTGAAAGGCTTACAAAAAAATTGGATTATAACGGCAAGATCCATTACATGAATGAACTTTATACATCAGACCCTGAAACGATTATAAATATACTCTCCCTGCAGGATGACGATGACAAAAGTATATTTATAATAGGACATAATCCTGAACTAACGGAACTTGGCAATATACTAACAGATGAAAAGATATCCAAGCTTCCTACTTCAGGTGTCTTGGCAATCAATTTCAATATAGATAATTGGGAGGACATCAACGATCAGAAAGGTGAGCTTGATTTTATGATATATCCAAATCTATTCAAATACTATATGCCAAAACAGATAAGAACAACCTGGGCAAAAAAGGAGAATTAAATATTCTCCATCTCCTTTGACATAGCTTTGGAAATTCTATCAATAACCATCTTTGCCAAAGCAATATTGCCATCATCTCTAAAAATTGCAAAAACGTTCAATTTGGAAAAATTATCACCCTCCATATCACCGGCAGAGTTAATCAAAAAAATATGACCATCATGCGTTTTGGTCTCAATAAATGATGCGTCAGAAAAACCTACGTCCAAAGATGCTTCGGAAGTGCTTCGAAAAGCATCATTAAAAATACTTGCCGAGTAGGCAATATCTGCACTGGTGTTCTCTTCGTCCATATATAGAGTCTCGCCCGCAAAATTAAGAACAGCCGAGCCAAGATAGCCATTAACTGATTTTAGTTTTTTCATTGATTTTTCAAAATCTACCATTATATTTTCCTTTATTGTTTGTTTAGTTTTTCCATTGCTTCGTTAAAAGTTTCCAGCGTCTCTCCATTGGCAGCCAAAAAATCCTGAAGGACCTTTAAAGAAGCCTCCATGCCTCCATCTTTTTCTGCTTCGATCATTTTTGAGTATAGAGGTTCGATCACCTCTCTTGCTTTATCTGTCATTTTTCTTCTTGTTGAGACATAGTTTCTAAAAGAGCCATCCGGATTGCCTGCTCTTCTGACATGAGCAAAAACCCAGTAGAAACCACCATCTTTTGAACGATTTTTCACAAAGGCTTTGACATCCTTGCCAGTCTCTATATTGTCCCAAAGAAACTTGAAAATAATCTTTGGCATATCAGGATGTCTCAATATTGAATGAGGCTTATCCAAAAGTTCACCCTGCGTATATCCGGAGAGTTTTACAAAAATTGGATTTGCATACTTTATGTCTCCTGCTGCATCGCTTTTTGAAACCACAATATCCACATCTTTTAATATATGTTCAGTAGCCATGATATCCCCACTATTTTATAATTTTAATGCCATTATAACGTAATGATGTCAAAAAAAACTGATATTTTAAAGTTATATTATCAAAAAGTTATGTACTATTATACATAGGAACTATTAAAGTGGAGAGAAATATTTTGACCAAAGAGAAAATACCGGATTTTATACATTTAGTTACAGATACCCTAAATGAGGCGAAACAGGAAAACAACCCTAAAAAAATTGACCAAATTGCTACTGATCTATTATGCAAACTGAGCAACTCCGATTATGGCAAAATATTTTTATATGACCATGGCGAACAAGCACTTTATAGCTATAAAGATAGCAATAGTATCTCTATGATCAAACCCATCGGGATACTTGGGGAGTCATTTTTAACTAAAGAGGCACAGTTTTATAATCACATCGCCAGCGAAAAAGTTTACAACAAAGATATAGATAATCCAAATCAGATAAAACTCAGATCACAACTTGTTTTTCCGGTTATAAAAGATGACAAACTTGTCGGGATAGCAAAAATTTGCAGATCCATCAAAGTAGGCAAACCATATAGCAAAAGCGATATCAAGCTTCTTGCCTCATTGAATGAATTTTTACTAAATATAATGGCTATCCTAACAAAAGAAGACAAGCAAAATCTTAATACAGAAAAACCCATAATAAATAAAGAGTTGATACCTGTTGAAAAGCGGGACAAACCACAATCAAACGAGCTCCTTTTAAATATATCAAATACTGTACACGACATTCGAACACCCGCCAATGCATTAAGAGGCTTTCTTGAATTGATTGAGGAGAAGATAGATGATAAAGAGATAAAAGAGTTTATCATCAACGCAAAAGAGAGTGCAACTCTCATTAACCAGTTGACAGACACTATACTGGAGCAGAGTAAAGAGGGATATCTATACTCTTCTGATGAAACCAAGGTGATAAATACAGTCAAGTTTTTGTCCCAGATTACTAATAGTTTCTCGGCTGTGATGCAAGATAAAAATATAGAGTATACAATATATATAGATCCAAACCTCCCCAAAGAGATAAAAATTGATGATTTAAAACTTAGAAGAGTCATTATCAATTTGATAGGGAATGCCTATAAATTTACTCCGAAAGACAAAAGCATCCATGTAGATATAACATATAACAACAAAAAAATTAAAGTTCAGGTTTCAGATACAGGCATAGGCATTGAAAAAGATGCGCAAGAAAAAATTTTTGAAAAGTTTAAACAGGTGGAAGATAATGGGATATCCGGGGGGACCGGTCTGGGACTTCCAATATCAGCAATGTTTGTCAAAGAGCTTGGCGGTACGCTTAAGTTAGATAGCGAAATAGAAAAAGGTAGCAAATTCTATTTTGATATTCCGGTATTGATTGAAAATTCTGAACCTAGTTATACTGCTTTTGAAAATTTGGATAAATATATTACGATACTGACTAACAATAAAAAATCAGCTGATGCATTAAACATAAAAAGGTATCTGCATAATCTCGGTATGCCTGAAGAGAAAATAGCAATAAGCAATATTCCTATGCCCAATACAACTCACTTGTTCTGTTTTCAACACAAACTCTCTGAAGAGATAGCTTCCTTTGCCGGCAAAGGCAACATTAAGACGGTTATACTTGAAGAGTCTCTGTTCTCAATAGACAAAAGCAAATTCAAAGATTTTATTATAGCCCCTCTTCGCAATTATTACGGAGACTGTGTACATGATACTGTTTATTCAAGAAGGAAAAAGCGGATTCTTGTTGTAGACGACAACAAAGTGAACATATCTCTGTTAAAATCAATGATGGAAACTGAACATGTAGATGTTTCGGCAGCCTCAAATGGAGAAGAAACACTAGATATGCTCTTGAGTGCACGTGCAGACAATAAACCTTACGATATACTCTTTATAGATAAACATATGCCAAAAATTTCCGGCACAGAGGTGGTTAAAAAATACAGAGATATGAATAAAGGTGACCACAGTGACAACCTTTTGATTGTATCTATTACGGGAGATCCTAATATTTCAGAAGATGAAAAAGAGCTCTATGATGCATTTATTACCAAACCATTCAGTATACATGACGTCCGAAAAATAATAAAGAGATAAAGGAGTCAAAATGAAACGATATCTTGGTGCAAAAAAAGTTCTCAGAATATACATTGACAATAATGACACTATTGATAGTGAGCCACTCTGGCAATATTTGGTGCATCACGCCAAACAAAATGGCATAAGTGGTGCAACTGTTTTTAAAGGTGTTGCAGGCATGGGTGCCCATTCTGAACTTCACACCTTTGAGATTTGGTCGCTTTCTCAAAAACTTCCTGTTATAATTGAAATGATAGATGACGAAGAGAAAATAAATGACTTTTTACAAAAATATGATGATGTTATACAAGAGGGGCTGATTACTATGCATACCGCTGAAGTATTACGGTATAAGCATAGTAAAAATGGCTCTTAGCCCATCGATGTTTTGGCACTATTGACCTGCTTTTTATCTGTTTTATTGTTATCATTTGTTGAAGTTTTAGGCCTATTTGATATATCTTTTTTCTTGCTAAAAGTAATTACAAGATAACCATTTTTATAATCACTCTTCATACTGTTTTCATCAGCATTCTGAGGTAAAGTCATACTTCTTTGATACACACTCATATAGCTTTGGAAACTACTTATCCCAGCACCTTTTGATTCGCTTTTTTTAATAATCTTGGCATTGATATTTAATGTATGATCCCTGAGTGTCAACTTAATATTATTGTCTTTGGACTGTGGTATGTCGGTAACCAATTCATAGAAGTTCCCTTTGTCGACGAACTGGCTCCTACCCGCAATTTTATACGAGCCTAAAGGACTGATGAGCGCTGATGAGCGTTGTATCATGCGCTGATGCATCTTTTCAAACATTTTATCCATTTGATGCTGCATTTGCATCATCTCCTTGAAAATATCATCACCAAACGGATCGCCTGCAAATGGATCACTCGCATACAGTAATGCGGAAGTAGCCACTGAAGTCAAAAGAATCAAAACTTTTTTACCTATCATCTGATAACTCCTTTTATTGAGATATCCGAATAATAAATCTAAAAGTTTAACTGTTTTTTAATAATCTTAATTTTTGATCAGGTGTTTTTCAAATTCTCTCAAACGTTTAATTACAGAGATAAATTTTGTGATCTCCGTCCAATGATCTATGAGGTATGAGAAGCTGTCATTGACTTTGCCAAAAGCATTTCCGGTTTGCGTAACTACACCCAGGGTAACAACACCCACAAATAATGATGGGCCCATCAAAAGATAAGGCACTATGATCATGACCTGAGCATACATTGCACTCCAGAGTGTAAAATACGAGTAGTGGTTAAACATTCTGAAATAATTGCGCTTAAGACCTGTAAAAAGTTCAAAAATCGCCGGTAGGCTTCTATACATAGTATCATCTTCAGAGTAGACCAAATGCTTGCGATAAGCTGCCTCGACCTTTTGATTCTCATATTCTAGTCCGGGCAACTTGATACCGACAAGATACGAGGCAAGCATCCCTCCCAATGAAGTAATCAATGCAATCCATACCAAAGAACCATCATAGGACTGAAGCCACGGTATGGTGATTTTTTTGGAGAGATCCCATAAAATTGGAATAAATGCTATAAGGGTCAATATGGCTCTAAACATCCCAAGTCCAAGGCTTTCCAGGCTTCTCGAAAAGCTATAAGTATCCTCCTGTATTCTTTGTGATGCTCCCTCTATATTGCCTTCTGTCGACTCCCAGTAGGGCAAATAATAGTAAGTGATTGCCTCGCGCCATCTAAAAGCATAATGTTGGGTAAAGTAGTAGATAGCCACTGCCAAAGCAATCAAAGCGGCAGCTATATAAGCAAACTCCTGCATGCTGTCCCAAAAGGCATTTATATCTTTAGCCTTTTGCAAAATATTGTAAAACCTTCCATACCACTCATTCAATTTAACGGTAAGTTCAACCTGTGTCCATATCATTGCTGTTAGCAAGAGTGCACCTCCCCAAGCCCAAAGTGCCCACTTTTTAGTTCCAAAAAAACTTTTAATCATACAATTCTCTCTGTGGTAATATAGTTATACAAGTTTGGTATGTCGAATGCTTGCAAAAGTATTCAAGAGTTAAATTTTAATAAATAGAGAAAGAGAGGACCCGCTTAGTCCATCTGCTTTCTTAAAAATGTAGGGACATCAAGGAGATCGTCACTTTCATTATTGTATCCGCCAACAACTCTGCGACTTTGTGATGCAACAGAGTTTTTCACAGAAGGGGTATTTGCGCTCATTCCAGAAAGAAGATTGCTTGCCTCTTTTACTTTTTCTGCTTGATCTTTTGCAACATTTTCATTTGCATCAAAGCCTGTGGCGACTATTGTGATTTTGACTTCATCCTCAGCCATACTTGGATCTGTAGTTGTGCCAAAGATAACATTTGCATCTTCATGTGCATGGTCTTCAATAGTCTCCATAGCTTCTGATATCTGAAGTATAGGATAGTCTGGATGAATATGGAAATGAACGAGTACACCCATTGCACCATTTATTGATATATTGTCCAGAAGAGGAGAATCAATAGCTGCCTTGGCCGCATCATAAGCTGCATTTGCTCCCTCGCTCTTTCCTGAGCCCATAAGAGCCAGACCTCTGTGACCCATAACCGTCTTAACATCAGCAAAGTCAAGGTTAATGTCATTTGGACCATGCGATAGTATTACATTGGAGATACCGGCGACCGCCTGACACAATACATCATCGACAAGTCTAAAGCTCTCCTTTATTCCTAAATTCTTTTCAACTATAGATAGAAGTTTCTCATTTGGAATTACGATTATAGAATCACTTTCTCTCTTGAGTTCCTCAAGTCCCTCTTTTGAAAGTTTTGTTCTCTTTCGCCCTTCAAATTTAAATGGGGTAGTGACTACTGATACCGTCAATGCGCCAACCTCTTTAGCTGCTTGGGCTACAATAGGAGCAGCACCCGTACCGGTTCCACCGCCCATTCCTGCGGATAAAAATACAATATCAGCTCCGGCAAGCGTACTTTTAATATCATCAAAGCTCTCAAGTGCTGCTTCTCTTCCTTTTTCGGGGACCATGCCAGCTCCCAAACCTCTGGTAGCATTAATGCCCAGTTGCAGCTTCGTTGGAGCCGCGGAGGCATCAAGGGCCTGTGCATCTGTATTTGCAACAATCAAGTCAATACCGGTAACCCCTTCAGCTATCATGTTGTTGATCATATTGCCACCACCACCGCCTATTCCAATAGCTTTTATCTTGGCGCCTTCCGCCGTAACAACCGATTCGATCACAATATCATCGTTTGCCACGCTGCTCTTTTCAACCTCAATATCAAAATTATCTATATCAATCATATTCACTGTCCCCTTATTTAAAATAGTTGTTTTGCCCAATTGCTTATCTTCGAAAAAAGATTTCCGCCTTCGAAATCAGGTTTAGGCAGATCATCTAAAGTAAAGTCATCCTCTGTATAGTCCAAACTGTTGTCACTTCTGTTTGTGGTTATATCTCCTTTTTGAGCGTTTACTGAATCGCCTGGTGTTGCACTCCCATCTATTCGAATATCATTTAACACTGTTTCATTGATATCCTCTTTGGTATGTAACATTTTCTTTTCATTATTCAGTTCATATTGAGCATGCTTGCCGTTTCCATACAACAAAAGACCTATTACCGTCGCAAACTGTGGATCATCTAGCTCCTCTGTCAATCCAGGTATACTCTTTGGATATCCAACCCTAATAGGACCATTTCTAAAAATTGCCTGTGCGAGCTCTCTAATGCCTTTTAATTTACTCATACCTCCGGTCAATACCACACCTGCCCCTACCTGATCTTCAAGCGCACTCTTTTCAATTGTATTCGCCAAGATAGACAACGTCTCTTCAACTCTTGCAAGAATAACATTATGTACCATCTCCAAGGATATACTGTTTCTACTCTCTTCGTCACCTATTACCGGAAGCTCTATTATTTCATTTGACTCATTTAACAAGTTTCCATGCCTGATCTTTACATTTTCTGCTATTTGCAAAGGAGTATGAAGGGCCATAGAGAGGTCATTGGTGATATTGTTAGAACCAACAGGCAGAAAAGAGTTATATCTAATAGAGTTGCCTACATGTATGATGAGACTGCTTGTCTGACCTCCCAGATCAATAAGAGCAACCCCCAGCTCTTTCTCGTCATCCTGCAAAACTGAAATTGACGAGGCATAACTGTTTAGTACAATTCCTTCAATCTCAACACCTGCAAGTCTCACAGTCTTTTTGAGGTTACTTAAACTTGATTTTTGGGTTATTATAATATTTACATCCACTTCCAAGCGGCTTGCATTCATTCCAAAAGGATCTTCAATAAAATTTTGATCATCTACACGGAAATTATACGGAAGAACATGGATGACTTCATACTCGTTGGGTATATTCGCGTTATAAAGTGCCGTCTCCATAAGACGATTGATCTCTTTTGTAGATATATCCTTTTGAGGCACATTGACAACACCGGTAGAGTTCAAGCTTCTGGCATAAGCATTTGATATGGATACCGTGGCAACAGATATATTGCTACCTGCTATGCGCCTGGCATCAGCCAATGCTTTTTTGATAGATTTGGCTGCAAGCTCAATATTTGTAATGATGCCTTTTTTAACACCATACGACTTGGCTACACCATAGCCGACTATCTGGATATCATCTCCATCTATTTCAGCTACAACAGCACTAACATTCGTAGAACCAATATCTATAGCCAAAATAGGCTTGCTCATCAGATCCCTTTCACAAACTTTTGAATTTGATATTTTTTGCCAAGCACCTTGAAGAGATTAGATTCAAACACACTCTTCTTGATCCTATTTGCATCATTTTCAACAACTTTTGACAGATTACTGTCAACATCGTTTAACTTTTGATCCACAATTTTGTAAACTACTAAATTGTCAGATAGAGCAATTATACCATCTTTTGCTGAAGCTTTAAATAATTTTTGTAAAAATTGTAAACTTTCTTGTTGACTTAAATCTGTCAATTTTTTTGCAGAGTTTATTTTAATCCAGTCAGATTTTCTCATGTCATTGTTGCTATTTGATTTAAGAATATCATTTGCTACGCTCGACATTTTCTCTTTTTTCTTTTGCACATTGAGCTCTTTTTTGACAGCGTCTTTTGCCTCATCAAAACTCATGACTTTCGGTTCTATTACTTGATCCAGTTTTAAAGTCAGGTATTTTGAGTCAACAACTTTTGGTTTAATATAGTCGCCCTCTTTTGCCTCTCTTATCCTCTGCCAAAGCTCTTTGCTAAACTGCTTATCACCATCATTTACAACTATGCTTTTTTCTGATTGTTTTTTGCCTTTTTTAAAAGCAACATAATCTCTCAAAGCCTGCTTTTTTGCCTTTTTGAGTTTGTAATCTTCTTTCACGAGCTCTTTTGCATGCTCAAAGTCAAACTGTTTTCCATCAGCAGATACATAATTAAAACTATTCTGATCATAAAAATCTTTCAACTCTTTCTCTGTTGGTTTGATCTCTACAGTATCAGTCCAAAGCATTTCTACCTTATATTTTTTCGATGTCAAATAATTGTTTTTTGTCTGTTCCCAATATTTTTTGATCTCTTGCTCATCAAGGTCAACTTTTATCTCAGATGGCTTAACCACTTTATATGCTATTTTGTCAGATATATTCAGGGCTGTTGCTATTGCATTTGTTTCAAAGGGTGTACTTTTGGTCTCAATGATTTTCATCAATTTCTGCACAGTTAGATCATCTCTTAGGCTGGATTCAAAATCTTTAGGTTTGATACTTCTGCTTTTGAGATAACTCTTATATATAGTATCTTTAAAAACACCATTTTCCTGAAAAGCCTGAATAGAGGCGATATACTTTGAAAGCTCCTTGTCAGATACTATGATGCCGTACTCTTTTGCCATATTTAAAAGTTGTGCCTGGGAAACCAAAATATCAAAAGTCTGCTTGTATAATCCAAGCTCCTTTGCTTTTGCATCATCAAATTTGCCGCCAAGCTTCTCGCTGTATTGATTGTAAAGATTTCTATATGTCGAGTTAAATTTATATCTGCCGATATCTATATTGCCGACTCTGCCATATGATGTTGCCTTTGAGCCATATTTTCCTCTACCCCAACCTACTGCACCTGCACCTATGAAGGCTATTGTAGCTACCCAAATGGTTATAACCAAGTATTTATTGTGTTTTTGCATCCATGTAATCATCTTCTCTCTGCCTTAACATATATTTTGCTGATATTCTATTAAAGAAGTGGTTAAGACTTGGTTAGTATGAATTGTTTACAAAAATAATTGACAAAATGTCATTTGTATTTATACAGTTTGCAGAAAAAATTATATTTTCAGCAACCCCCCAAACAGTGGTTTGGAGTTAGTCAGCCTCTCTACATGTTTGCGTGCTCTCTCTACACCCATCTCCAGGGCCTCTTCATATAGTAGAAGCGCTGTTTTTTTATCCTTTTTGATGCCATGCCCATACTCATACAGCTGAGCAAGATCACAAATTGCTTCGGGATAATCATGTTCTGCCAATCTGTTGATTTGCGTAAATGCTTCCGGCAGATCCTTTTTCAAGACGGTGCCATTGAATAGTTCTCGAGCCAGCAGCAGTTGTGCCAAATTTGATTCTGTAGCAGCAGCCAGCAAAATAAACTGTGCGGCTTTTGCTATATCCCCACTCTCCTTACTGCTTTTAAACATTGAAAGAATATTGTTGATATCATTATCATCATATCCTGAGGTTGAAAATTGTTTTAAATATTTATTAATCTCCTCGGCTATTCCCTCTTCTCTCTCCTCTACCTGTGGAAACTGATGCAACATATTTCTATACTTCTGTTCTATATATGATATTGAGGAGTATTTTTTTGGCATAGGTATTTCACTTTGCATCTCTTCATGATCACTTTTGAGCTTCTCGTTCTGGTCATGCTCCTCGCGCCCCTCCTCTGAAGATTCAATATTCTCTGAGACTATATCTAATTCTGATACTTCAGGTTTTTCTGATACATCATTATCAATATTTTTCTCCAAATTTTCATTCTCTTCTATTTCAATCTCTTTTGTATCTCCTATTTCATCGGAAACATTCGATGATAACTCTTGCATAACCTCTTCTTCCAATTTGGATTCTGGGGCACCTGCAGCCTCCTCGTATATGTTAAGAGTAGAATCATCTTTTGAGATTTCATCTTTGGTCTGCTCCACATACTCCTCAATATCTTTTACTGTATCATGAACTACAATTGTTTCACTTGCAGACTCTTCAGTCAGATGAAGCATTTCATCAAGACTTATGACTTTTTTCTCGCTTTCTGTATTTAAATCCCAGTCAAACAGATTTGTTGGTTTTTCCGGTTCATTTTCAGGTTCCGTCTTGGTCCCCTCCTCGGCTTCATCTCTGCCTTGCGGTTCCGATTCTTTTTGTGACATTTTCTTTTTTTCTGAATCAGTATATTTTGGCATATTCAAAAAACTGCTCTCAGCAGAGTCAAGATACTCCTTCATCGCAAAAAGAGCTTGCCTGTAATTTCTACTCTCCAGCATTGAAACTATGTCATTTAATTCATCATTGGTGCTAATCTCTCGAAGTTTTTTTGCTTGCAGGGCGATAGTTTCATGATCAGATATTTTTGTAGCCAATCTTGCAATTTCAAACCTATTTATCAACTCTTCCATTTTTCGCTCCAATCAATAAAATATTTTAAAGTACTGTTGTCAAATATTTCCTCTATAATGATATCAATATAGACTGAAAGTTAACCTCTCATTACAATATTAATACTCTTGCGCTGTTCTCCAACAATGCAATTTTCTTTGCCATGTGTATGATATCTCTGTCATAGGCTACCAAGCCATAACCCTTGACAAGCATAAGTTGACAATTGTTGTCATTAAAGTATCTGCTTATCTCGTATGGTGCCCTATCATACCAGTCATTAAAATTGCCCGGGTCATATATATCGAGTTTGCCTATATTAAGATCGCCAAAATAATCTACGGGAGAAAACTTTTTGTGCTTGAGCGAGTAGGCAGTTGCATATGGCGGCATTGTGTATGCAATATATTTTGCACTCGGAATCTCCTGGTAAACCTGCTCATGTATATGAGTGTCCATACTTGAAATATTCCACTTATAATCTTTTACTCCAATCTCTATTTGGATAAGTGAATCTGGCTTCATTTCGTCAAAAATAGCCTCTTTGCTATTTATCAAGAAGCTCCCGGCATCTATTCTGGCCGATATCGAGCCGTGGTATATGCCAAAAAAGTTTTTTCTAAACATTGACAGAGATACCGCTTTTAGCTCTTCAAAAAGGTGATCATTTATCACTCCTATTATCCTTTGGGTGTAATTATTTCGCTATTATATCAAACAAATATTACCAAAGGTGCTATTGTGCAAAATATGCCTCATATTCCGGTATTGAAAGATGAAGTAGTAGAGAGCTTCTATGGTTGCAGCGAAGGGTATCTCATTGATTGCACTATTGGATATGCAGGTCACAGTAGTGCAATTATGGAAGCCTATCCGGATATATCCGTAATCGGCATAGATAGAGATGATGAGGCATTGGAATTCTCCAACAGCAGACTCAAGAGATATGGCGACAGATATACTCTGCTCAAGGGATCTTTTGCTGAAAAAATTTTAGAGATCAAACAAAAACCTATCGTTGGTATTTTGGCTGACTTCGGCGTCTCTTCTCTGCAGCTGGACAAACCTGAGAGAGGATTCTCTTTTGACAGCGATCTGCTTGATATGAGAATGGATCAAGGCAGCAGCCTAACAGCATATGATATTATCAACAGCTACAGCAAAGATAGGCTAGAGTATATTTTTGGCAGCTATGGTGAGATATCTCAAGCTGCAAAGCTGGCTGACATGATCACAAAAGCTAGAAGCAAAGCTCCCATAAAAAGTGCAAAAGAGCTAAGCCGGATAGCCAAAACGACCCTACCTTCAAAAAACAAAATACATCCGGCGACCCTTCTGTTTCAAGCTGTCAGAATAGAGGTCAATGATGAACTTGGACAGATAGAAGGTCTGCTTGATGCACTTGAAAAGATGAGGCCTGCTTCGGCAACCGTATCACTCATAACATTTCACTCACTTGAAGATAGAATAGTCAAACAAAGATTTAAAAAATGGGCAAAAGATTGTATCTGTGACGAAAATGCACCCAGATGCACATGTGGCAAAAAGCACTCTCTTGGTAAAATTGCAACAAAAAAACCAATTACTGCTACAAAAGATGAGCTAAAGCTCAACCCTCGCAGCAGAAGTGCCAAACTGAGATCTTTTCGCTTCAAAGGAGAAGAGCTATGAAGCAAAAAAATAGAGGAATAACTTTGGATATGCTAACTATAGCTATCATATCAATGACAATTGTACTGCTTCTGGCTCTGTTAAAAGTTTATTTGAGCAATCAGATCTATTACAAAAGCAAGAAGCTAAACAAACTGGAGATAGAGGTTCAGGCACTGGAGGAGGAGCACAATATTCTCAAAATAAATGTAGAGCAGTTGAAATATAAAAATAAAATCACAGACACAATTTTTTCAATGGATGAAAATAAAAAGATAACAAATGCTCCGGAAGGAGAAGGGCAATGATCAGAGATTTGGTAAAATTTACGATTGAGAGACCGATATTCAACCACATTCTGTTTGTTCTTCTCTTGATTATGGCATTTTTCTCATACAAAAGTATACCCAAAGAGATATTTCCGCCTGTAGAGCTTGATAAAATTACTATAAATGGGGCTTACATAGGTACAAGTGCATCAGTTCTTGATAAAATGGCGGTAAAACCGATAGAAGATGAGTTAAAAAATGTAAACAATATTAGCAATATCCAATCTGTTATCAGAAATGGGGTTTTCTCTATCAGAGCTGATATAAAACCTGGCGCCAACAATCAAGTAGTATTGTCGGATATTAAAGACGCCATCGCTACCGTCAAGAGAGATCTGCCATCCGATATGAATGAACCGATAGCTAGAATTTTTGTGGCACATTTTCCGCTTATTTTGATAGCCATTTCTGGTGATGTGCCAAAAAAGAGACTCCTTGATGCTGCAAAAGTCATCAAAGATAGGCTAAGCGATATAAAAGCACTTGATGAGATAGATATACGCGGAGATGCTGATGAAGAGGTGAGTATTGAGATAAATGACAAGAAACTGCAAGCTTATGGTATTCCGAGAAAACTCTTTTATGGTGCTGTGATGCAGCTTAGCAGTATCTATCCCGCAGGGAGCATAAAAAAAGATGGCAAACTGATATATATATCCTCATCTAACGGAGCAAAAGATGCCAAGGCTCTGGGAGAAACTATACTACATATAGGAAAATTTGAAATTAAACTTAAAGATGTCGCGAATGTCCGATATGGACTTGGGGATCCCAAAACAATATCTCATTTTAATGGCAAACAAAATATATCTATAAATATAACAAAATCCAAACAGGGCAATGCAATAGCACTAAGTAAACAGATCAAAAAGATGCTCCCCTCTTTTGCAAAAAAGTATCCTGACTTGGAGTTTAAAACCTATACCGACACCTCTATCTGGATAAAAAATCGTATCAACTTGGTCACTACAAATATTATGTTTGGTTTGATTCTGGTGTTTTTGGCGCTCTTTTTGAGTGTTAACTGGAGGATTGCAACAGTTGTGGCGCTTGGCATACCTACAAGCTTTTTTATAGCCCTAATAGGTGCTGAGATGCTGGGATACAGTATCAACATGCTTACTATGTTGGGTGCCTTGATAGCACTTGGAATGATTGTTGATGAGGCTATTGTCGTAGCAGAAAATATCTATAGACATATGGAGATGGGCAAACCTCCAAAAGAAGCTGCCATAGATGGATCTGTAGAGATGTTTCCTGCTGTTTTGACTGCCACCATGACCACAGTATTCGCTTTTCTGCCTCTACTGATTATGAGTGGACAGATAGGGATATTTGTTAAAGTCCTTCCCGTAATGATCTCTATTCTTCTATTAAGCTCCATATTTGAGGCTTTTTTCTTTTTGCCACTACACTCCAAAGAGCTTTTTAGTTTTGGTAAAATTATTGACCACCATGAGCCGGCTCCAATCTGGGATAAAATTGGTGAAAAGTATGCTCAGCTTCTAAACTTTCTTTTAGAATACAAAAAAATCTCCCTTCTGATAATTGTTTTTGGAATTCTTATTAGCACTTTCGGGATGTTCAAAATATTAAAATATGAACTTTTTCCGACTTTTGATTCTACTTATATTTATGTGGGAGCAGAAACAGACCCAAACAACAAACTAAAAGATACTGAAAAAGTAATGAGTCTTGTCGAGAAAAATCTATTGAAGGTAACAGATTTTAATGAAACATCATCAATCACATCAATTGCAGGTATTAAGATAAATCCTGATCAGACATTTGAGTCTGGAGATCATCTATTTCAGATTGTCATAAACCTTCATGAGCGAAAACCAGAAAACTTTTTTGACAAATATATAAATCCATATTTTTCTCTTGAATATGACGACAGTGATATGCTCAGAAGTAGAGATTCACATGATATACTCAAAGATATAGACAAAAATATAATATCAAAAATAAAAGATATGAGAGACGATACAGGTAAAAAACTCTTCAAAGAGATATCTGCATATGTGCCTCAAACCGGTATTGTAAAGCATGATATTGAGATTGGACTGAGCGGAGTATCGGATAAAAAAATATTTACTGCCATTAAAAAACTTGAAAACAAACTACACTCTATAGACGGTATGATAATGGTTGACAACAATGCAAAAGAGGGACCTAAAGAGCTTAAACTGAAAATAAACAATTATGGATATCGGCTTGGATTTACTGAGGAGAGTATCATAAGCACACTAAGGGGTCTTTTCCTGGATGCTCAATATGGCAAAATGTTTAGCAGTAAAGGCCTGATTAGGATAAAAATCAAAGATCCAACCAAAAATGACAACTACGACATCTCCTCCTTGTCTGTCTCAACTCCGGATGGCAGCAAGAGAGTTATGCTGAAAGATATAGTAAATTTTGTATATAAAAATCGTATGTTGAAGATATACAAAGAGTCTGGTGAAAAGGTGTGGTCGGTTATGGCAACCGTGGACAAAAAAGTTATTTTGCCTACAGAAGTAATGAAAAAGATAACACCACTTCTAAATAGTTTTAGAAAAGAGGGAATCAAAGTCATTATCAAGGGTGAACAAAAAGAGAATAACCAAATGAAGAGAGAGATGAGTGAAGCTGCCATAATAGCTCTATTTTTGATATTTATATCTCTTGTTTTGATGTTTAACTCGCTTGTGTTGCCATTGATTGTTCTTTCTGTCATTCCACTTTCAATACTTGGTGCTCTTATTGGCACATATCTATTTGGTATCAACCTCTCCATGATTGGTTTGATGGGAATTATAGGCTTGGCAGGTGTTGTAGTAAATGATGGATTGATCATGCTTGATTTTATCAAGGGCGAAAAGCTATATGGCAACATTATCGAAAAAGCAAAAATTAGACTTAGACCGATATTTTTGACATCTATCACTACGGTTTTGGGACTAATGACAATAATGTTTTTTGCAAGCGGCCAATCGCTAATAGTGCAACCAATGGCTATCTCACTTGGATTTGGAGTCGCCTGGGCTACCTTTTTGAATCTGGTATATATACCGGTAATCTATGCAGTGGTATATAGAGCAAAAGAGGCTTAATCAAACCGCATAATAGCTAGCATCTGGGTGATGCACTACCAAAGCGGTGGTGCTTTGTTCTGGATGGATTTGGAAGGTTTCACTTAGCTCTATGCCAAACTCCTCTGGACGCAATAGATCAAAGATAATGCGACTCTGCTCAAGATCAGGACATGCCGCATAGCCAAAGC
>CAZVPN010000002.1:24296-25440 GCA_964628135.1 uncultured Campylobacterales bacterium | reverse complement strand
ATAGGAGATCGTGTATGGTATGATGTAAATGAAAATGGTATTCAGGATTCCAATGAGGTTGGAGTTTCTGATGTCACGGTAAATCTGCTTGATGCCAACAATCAAGTGCTTGCTACCGATGTTACCGACAGCAATGGTAATTATGAGTTTACAGATCTTGCTCCAGGACAATACAAGGTTCAATTTGATCTGCAATCTCTCCCGTCAGGATTTGTTGTCTCTCCTAAGGATCAGGGCGGAGACAATGCAAAAGATAGTGATGCAGATCTTAATAACGGCATGACGGCATTGACGACTTTGAGTGCTGGAGAAAATGATCCGACATGGGATATGGGTATATATCATAAGATGGTCTGTCAAGATGATTATACGCTCTATAAAGATACGGATAATAATAACAAAGGTTCACACTTTTATGATGGCGGAACCACCCGAAAAGAGATAACATCACTATTTGGCTCCTCATTGCAAGATCCGTCAAAAGTGCTTATATCCAATGCTTTGACTTGGGATGGATATCCAAATCGTGCCGCTGCAAATCAATCACATGAAATGGTACGTGTAGTATTTGTCGATAATCAAGGGAATAGAATCAATACACCTTATACCCAAGATATACCTGACGGTGTGAATTATGGAGACCGTGTAAGTGATTTGGGTACAACGGATTTGCCAAATGGTGCAGCACATGTTTATTTGGTTCACAAAGAAGATCCAGTTTATGGCAGCGGCAGCTATCCTACGGCCAATTCAGTCTATTTTAAAGGATTCTGTTACAAAGTAGTTGATCAGAGTAGTCCAAAAATAGATATCGAGAAGTATACCAATAACCAAGATGCAGATACGGAAGAGAGTGCAGTAACACTCAATAGAGGCGATACTGTTACATGGAAATATGTAGTGCAAAATAGCGGTAATGTTGTCTTGCATAATATAACAGTAAATGATGACAAGATTGGTACTATAACTTGCCCTAAAGATACTTTGCAGCCAAGTGAGAGCATGACATGTACTCATACCGGAACTGCTACGGTAGCCAATTATATGAATACGGCTACTGCGCAAGGAGAGGATACTTCCGGGCATACGGTAACCGATACAGACCCAAGCCACTATCGTCTCCTCGGAAAATGGAGCGGTAGCG
>CAZVPN010000002.1:17960-24196 GCA_964628135.1 uncultured Campylobacterales bacterium | reverse complement strand
AGCAGGCAAGGTAGATGCAGGTGAAGATGATCAGCATAATGACTTCGTTGAAGTACATCCTGTTTCAATTGGTGATAAAGTTTGGGAAGATACTAACCATGATGGTATACAGGACACGAATGAAACAGGTATAAAAGATATCAAAGTTCACCTCTATAAAGATGGAGTGGATACCAACCAAGTTGCCACAACAGACATTAATGGCAATTATATATTTGACAATCTTCAGCCTGGAGAGTATAGCGTTAAGTTTGAGATACCGGCAGGATATGCCATTTCTCCTAAAGATCAAGGCAATGATGATGCTAAGGACAGTGATGTCGATCCGTCAACTGCCATGACAGAGCAAACAACACTTGTGCCAGGCGAAAGCGATACTACTTGGGATATGGGTTTATGGAAGCCAAAACCAGGTCTGGATGTAGAAAAGCATACAAATGGTGCAGATGCAGATGATGCCAATGGAGATGATGTGCCATCAATCAAAAAAGGCTCAACGGTGACTTGGACATATATTGTTCGAAATACAGGTACAGATGTCATTCAAAACATCAATGTGGTTGATGACAAAGAGGGAAGCGTAACATGTCCTAAGAGTACACTTAATGTCGGAGAGAGCATGACATGTACCAAAACAGGTGTCGCAATAGGAGATGATTATGAAAATATTGCTACTGCAAATGGAGTAGGTGTTGTAAGTGGAGAATCTACAGCAGATACTGATCCAAGCCATTATAGCGGCTACTCATCTGGCAGAGATGATAATAATGGAAGTACCAATGATGGAAACAGCACTACCCCAGGCAGTGGAAGCGGAGCACATATAGGTGATTATTTCTGGATTGATAGCAACGATGATGGTATTCAAGACGCAGATGAAAAACCTATTAGTGGCGCATTGGTTGAATTACTGGACAAAGATGGCAATCCTGCCAAAGATATAAATGGCAACACAAGTACACATACAGATGCAAATGGACATTATGGATTTGATGTTGCACCGGGTGATTATAGAATAAAATTCACTATACCAAAAAAATATCTTGATTTGCAGTATATCTTTACAGTAAAACATAATGCTGCAGAAGATAAGGACAGTGATGTTTCAAATGATGGAATTACTGACCCAATACATGTCGAAAATGGTGATGATATACGCACAATAGATGCAGGTATTGATTGTGGATGTTCAGATATCAAATCAGATAGTATAGATTCACTAAATACTTTAGGGGTACTATTGATGATATTTGCACTTATAGCTATGCAAATTGGTTTTGCCAAAAGAGAAGAATTATACAACGATTAACCAATAGTTAAACACATTGGAGTAAACTCCTGACATAAATATTAGATATGCAGGAGTTTACGATTGGAAACAATTAATAAAATAAAAAATGAGATCAGCAAGGTCGTTGTCGGTCAAGATAAAATGATCGAAGGGCTACTTGCCGGTCTTTTGTGTCGAGGGCATATTTTGCTAGAAGGTGTGCCTGGACTTGCCAAAACTACCACAGTCAATGCACTTGCCAAGACTCTCGGTCTTGATTTTAAGAGAGTGCAATTTACACCTGATCTACTCCCCTCAGATATCATAGGAACAGAGATATATGATCCTACCAACAATAGCTTCAAGATCAAAAAAGGACCGGTATTTACCAATCTGCTTTTGGCTGATGAGATAAACAGAGCTCCGGCAAAAGTCCAATCAGCACTTCTTGAGGTGATGCAGGAGCGTCAAGTGACGATTGGTGATGAAACTTTTCATCTGGATCTGCCGTTTCTTACGATGGCGACTCAAAACCCTGTAGAGCAAGAGGGTGCCTATGAGCTACCTGAAGCACAGTTGGATAGATTTATGATGAAGATTGTTGTGGGGTATAATAGCCGCGAAGAGGAGCTTGAGATCGCTAGGCGAGTAGCAAATGGAAGTTTTGGGAAGATAGAGCAGGTTGCCACGGCTCAAGATCTTGACAGAATTCGTAAAGAGGCTATGAGTGTGCATCTTGACGAAGAGATCGAGAAGTATATAGTAGAATTGGTATTTGCTACAAGAGAGCCAGAAAAATATGGATTGGAAGATATCAAAGAGTATATAGAGTTTGGAGCAAGCCCAAGGGCAAGCATCGATATGTATAAAGCAAGCAGGGCTATAGCATATCTCAAGGGGCAAGATTATGTCTCACCGGTAGAGATTGCGTATATTGCCAAAGAGATATTGCGTCATAGAATCATCCTATCATACCAAGCACAAGCAGAAGGTATCAGCCAAGATTATATTGTCGAGAAGGTTCTTGCCGCGGTTCCTATCCCTTAAAATTAGTGGATAGTTGATAGAGGGTAGAGATGAAATATGAGAAGTTGAATGTCTGGAATAATGCTCGTCGGTTAGACATTGAGTCTGATCGATATATTGACGAAAGAGCCAAATTGTGTATTGAAAATATTGAAAGGATACAAAATATATTTGCGAAAAAAGGGAAGCGATGAGTAAAGATTTATCCATTACCCACTCATTACCCACCAACACAAAAGCCAAACGCATCATTCTCAAGACCAAAAAGCAAGTCTTTGGAGATATGCTTGGCAACAACTCTTCGCTATTTCATGGTGAGGGGTTTGAGTTTGCCGAGCTTAGGGAGTATATATATGGTGATGATGTCAGAAAAATAGACTGGAAGACCACTGCAAAGCTTGGCAAGCCATATGTTAAAGTCTACCATGAAGAGAGAGAGCTCAATGTAGTAGTATCTACTATGCTCAACGGATCTACATATTTTGGCACAAGCAAACAAAAGAGCGAGTATATGGCTGAGATAATGGCTTTGATCGGGTTTGCTGCCGTGAGCAATGGTGATAAGTTTACATATATTAATTTTGCAGACAAACTATATCGCCATAGTAAGCCATCCAAAAAACTCTTTGCAGTTAGCAATGAGACGGAGTATATTCTTGATTTTGATCCAGTAGGCAAAAATGGAGAGTATAAAGAGTGGGTAGATACTCTACATAAAAGAATCAAAAAAAAATCCCTGCTATTTTTAATATCTGATTTTGTAGGAGATATCAATTTGGGGTTGCTTTCAAAAAAGCATGATGTAGTTGCTCTGATCGTCAGAGACAGATTTGAAGAAAATCCAAGCTCTTTAGGTTATGTGAGGCTGGTAGACATAGAAAATGGTGCCGCATATGAAGGTGATATCAATAGTGCGACAATGGATAGTTACAAAGAAGCACTTATGGAAAATGATAAAAAGTTATATAAAGAATTCAAAAAGAATGGAATAAGAAGTATCAAATTATACACAGATGAAGAGCCTGCAATGAAGCTAAGGCAAATAATGAGATGAGAGAATTTATGAACAATAAAAAAGAGCAAAAAACAAGGAGGCAAAATGAGTCATGCTGGTAGTGTCGCAAATCAGTTACGAGACATAAAACCACTTGTGCAGATCAGCGATTACTCTATATATATCTATTGGACTCTTGTCGTTGTCGGGGTGATTCTTGTTTTGTTGGCAATATTTATTTTATACTATTTTTTGATCAAAAACAAAAAAGCCAACAAAGAAAAAGAGTATCTAAAAGCACTCAATCATATAGATTGGAGTAGCCCCAAAAAAGCGGCATACAAAGCTACATACTATGGCAGACTTCTAGCAAAAGATGATAGACGCAAAGAGCTATATACTCAGCTATTGCATCATCTGGATAAATACAAATACAAAAAAGATGTGCAAAAAGCCGATAGTGATACCTTGAGAGCTTTTGATCTGTATAAAAGGATATGCAATGAGTCAGTTTAGTTTGCAGTATCCATATGCATTGCTGTTAATTTTGTTATTTTGGCTATGTGCTAAGTATTGTCCGCCCAAGGCTGATTCAATATTTTTTCCGCATGTGCATAATCTACTTATATCAAAAAAGGGCAAAAGCAGACTGCTTGATATGCTCAAATGGTTTGGAATAGTGAGTCTATTGTTCGCTCTATCATCGCCCGTAATTACCAAATCATACAAAAACACCAAAAAAAGTGGTAGAGATATTATGCTTGTCATTGATGCCAGCGGTTCAATGAGACAGAGAGGCTTTGATATGGGCAATCTCATGCAAAGCAAGTTTGGCGTAGTCAAGGATGTTGTGAGTGACTTTATCGACAAAAGAAAAAATGACAGACTTGGACTCATTACCTTTGCGGATGTAGCCTTTGTGGCATCTCCTTTGACATTTGAGCATAAGTTTCTGAAAGATATTGTAGATATGCAGCGTTTGGGAATTGCAGGCACGAGAACTGCGATCAATGATGCACTGCTTCAGACATACAATATACTATCCAAAAGCGATGCAAAGAGCAAGATAGTAATACTTTTGACAGATGGTCAAGATACAGCTAGTAGAATTTCTCCAAAAGATATAATGGATATCATCAAAAGGAGTGATATCAAACTCTATACTATCGGTATAGGCAGGTGGGGCGAGTTTGATGCAGGATATCTCAAGGCATTGGCAAATGCCGGTCACGGCAAGTTTTTTGCAGCTCAAGACAAAGGAACACTCAAGAAAATCTATGCACAAATAGATAAGCTTGAGACAAGCAAGATCAAAAGCAAAAAGATAGTTCAGCATCAATACTATTATATCTACCCGCTCTTTGCGGCTATCATATCACTGCTGCTATTTATCTATTTTAGGACGACTAGAGGAGTGATGCAATGACATTTCTATACCCATACCTTTTTTGGATAATGATCATTCCGTTTGTTCTGTTTTTGATACTTGTTACGACCAACAAAGATGGTATCTCAAGGGTGTTTGACGAAAAAGTTCTTGAGAGATTGAGAGTCAATAAAAACATTTTGCCCAACAAAATAAGAAATCTTGTGCTTTTTGCAGCAGTTTTTTTTATGATAGTGGCACTTGCAAGACCTGTTATAAACAGAGGTGACAAAACTGTTGCGATCAAAGGGTTGAGTCTAATGAGTGCTATAGATATATCAGGATCGATGAGGAGCAAAGATGTATATCCAAACAGGCTAGAATTTGCCAAGAAAAAACTGGAACAATTGCTTGATGATATGCCGACAGATGAAGTAAGCTTGGCAGCTTTTGCACACTCATCATTTATACTCTCTCCATTTACTTCAGACAAAGATACGCTCAAGCAGATGCTAGAGGGTGTTGATGAGAGTTATATCAATATGTCATCTACAGACTTCTCATCTTTGGGAGAGCTTGCTAGCAGAATGCTTGAGAAGAAAAAGCCAAAGATATTGGTAGTAGTCAGTGACGGCGGAGACAAAAAATCATTGGGTGATTTTGCCACCATCATAAAAGATAATAAAATCACACTATATGCTATCCTTGTAGGCACCAAAAGGGGCGCTCCCGTGCTAGATAGCAGTGGCAAAACAATGCTCAAAAAAGATGGCTCTATTGCCATTACCCAGATGAATGAGGAGCTTGGCAAAATAGCCAAAGAGAGTGGAGGTGATTATATAGTAGCCTCCAACGGTGATAGTGATGTCAAAGGATTGGTCCAAAAAATGAGAGCAAAATTTGCAGACAAAAAAAATTCAGAAATAAAGATCAAAGATAGAAAAGAACTCTTCGTCTATCCACTATTGATCGCTGTATTGTTGCTCCTAATTGGACTTAGCTCTTTGCCAAGCGGCACACAAAGGATACAGCTATGAGAAGTTTGATTCTATTTATATTTTCAAGTCTGATATTGCCTTTTTGGTTAAATGCCGGCATTACGGATTTCAAAATAATCAATGCCGCTCAAAAGGCATATCAAGCAAAGGATTATAATAAAAGTAGCAGACTATACAAAAAACTCAAAAAAGATAGTGCTCAAAGAAACTATGATTTGGCAAACGCATACTACAAAGCGGGCAGATTTGATGAGGCACTCAAGGAGTATAAGAGATCAAAAGGAGAAGGTGTTGATGAGCACAATAGACTGCATAATATAGGCAATGTTTACTTCAAACAAAAAAAGTTTGATAATGCTATCAAAGCTTATGAAGAAGCATTGAAACTAAGAGAGGACAAGGATACTAGATTTAATCTGGAGTTGGCAAAAAAACAAAAAAAGAAGCAACAACAAAAGAAAAAGCAAAACAAAAAACAAAAAAAGAAGAACAAAAACAAAAAGAACAATAAAAACAAGAAAAATAACAAAAATAATAAAAAACAAAATAAAAAGAACAATAAAAATGACAACAAAAACAAGA
>CAZVPN010000002.1:0-17860 GCA_964628135.1 uncultured Campylobacterales bacterium | reverse complement strand
AAAAATAATAAAAAACAAAATAAAAAGAACAATAAAAATGACAACAAAAACAAGAATAAGAGCAATAAAAATAAACAAAATAAAAATGACAACAAAAACAAAAATGAGAAGAAAAAGAAAAAGGATAATAATGCACAAAACAAAAAAGATAAAAACTCAAACAAGAAGCAAAATTCGCAAAAACAATCAGCCAAAGCAAAAAAAGAGCAGATGAGAAAAAAGATGACACAAAAAGAGATAAGAAGATTGATGAAAAAAATGGGAGGCAAAAAGATGCCTACGCTTATGTATAGAGCAACGGGAGATAAAAAAAGCAAAAGGAGAGATGATGTCAATCCGTGGTAATTTTAAGTATATAATAGTTTTGTGGTTTTTGGCAACTTCGCTGTTTGCATCAAGTGTCCAGCTGGATATTAGTAGTAGTGAGGTTGTAGATGGATCTGCCGTCAATGTTAAAATCACAGCCGAGGGCAAAAATGTCCAATTTCCTACAATAAATGATATCGGAGGCTTTGAGGTGGAGAATAAAAATATCTCTACCAATATAGAGTCAAATTATATCAATGGTAGTTTTTCTTCCAAAAACTACAAAGTGCTCAGCTTTGATTTCTATCCGGAGACCAATTTGACAATACCATCATACAGTGTCAAAATAGATGGCAAGGTGTTTAAAACAAAACCAAGAAAAATAATCATTCACAAGGCATCGGAAGCTTTGGCTAAAACAGATGGATCTTTTGTGCTCAGGCTAACAAGTGACAAAAAGAGCGTATATGCCGGTGAGCCGTTTTTGGTCACGATAGATATCATAGAGCCTCACAACAGTAGAGCCGTGCGTATCGAATATAATCCGCCTGTGTTTAAGGGCTTTTTCTCTCAACAGATCGGCGGTGAGCAAAAAATGGATACTCCTCAAGGAGTGATTCATAGATTTAAATATATGCTAAGTGCCAAAAAAGACGGCACACTAACTATCCAACCGCCAAAAATCAAAGTTGCAACAAGTAGTTTAGGCGGCAACAATTTTGATCCTTTCGGTATGTTTGCCAGTGATCTAAGATGGCAGTCTGTCAGAGGTAATTCAGTAACAATTCAGTCAAAGGCAACGCCGGATGATGTTGATATGGTTGGGCACTTCAAAGTAACAAGCAGTGTAGATAAAATGAGTACAAAGCCAAATAAACCCGTGACTTATACCATAAAAATCTATGGTGATGGCACACTCGATGATTTGGCAGATCCCAAGTTTGATATACCCGGAGTCACTGTGTATGCAGATGACAGCAAAGTCAAAACAGGCATTCAAAATGGCAAAGTAGTTAGCAGTTATATGCGAAAGTATGTTTTTATATCGGACAAGAGTTTTACGATACCATCTTTAACATTTAAAGAGTTTGATTATATTACCCACAAAACGACCAAAATCAGAAGCAAAAGTTTTGATATAAAAGTTTCAGGTGATTTAGGAGCTGTTTTAAGCAAGCAAACGCCACCTGCAACATCTGCCCAAACTGCACCAAAACAGCAAATCTCGACAATAAAAAAAGAAAAAGATGATAATAACAGATCGCTCTTTGAAGATACAAATTATTATAAACAAAAGGCAAAGAGTGAAAATAGAGGATATTCGTTTTGGATTATACTTATTGCATTTTTGGCAGGCATAGTGGCAACTGTTGCTGCACAATATCTATATGAATTAGCCAAAAAAAGCAAAGTTGTAAAAAAGATAAAGCACTACGAGATAGATGAGGCACTACAGATACTATACCCTCATACTAATCAAGATAAAAAGATCGAAAAGATGGTGAGAAAGCTGTACGAGATCAAGAATGGGAACAAAGAAGTTAAACTTGATCGAAAAGAGTTAGATAAAATGGTAGATGAGGTCATTGGTCAATAGATCGATGATCTCTATTGAGAGTTACAATATTTTGTGCAGACTATTTGCCTCTTGCATCCAATTATAAAGATCTTCCCACTCTTGATTTTGCACCATTGTTTTACATTTGTCAAGTTCACCCTCGAAGCACTCTATGGCATCTATCAAGTGCTCTTTGTTTTGTCTAAAAATATCAGTCCACATATTTGGACTTGATTTAGCAATTCTACTCATATCTCTAAAACCGCCACCTGCAAGTGCAATTATGGCTTTTGGATTTTCTTGCTTCATAACAGATGTTGCTAAAGCAAAGCTCAGTGCATGCGGCATATGCGATATATATGCAGCGTGCTTATCATGCTCTTTTGCTTCCATATAAAATATCTTCATTCCGATATTTTCAAAAATCTCCTTGGCAAGCTCCGCATGCTCTTTGCCGCTGTTTTCTATATCGCACAATACCACGGCTTTGCCGTGATAAAGCCCTTTTATGGCAGCTGTAGGACCTGATTTTTCTGTCCCTGTCATTGGGTGTGCAGCTACAAAATTGCTACGAATATCATCCGGTATAGATGAGATTATCTTCTCTTTGGTGCTACCAAGATCCACTATTGTTGTGTGTGTATCTATATCGTGAAGATTTTGAATGATAGATATAATGGCATCTACAGGAACAGCCAAAAACAAAATATCTACATTTTTGATCTCTGAGAGGTTATCAACAATCTTGTCTGCTATACCAAGTTTGAGTGCCTCGATGCAGTGTTTGTCATTGTGATCAAGCCCTATAATGTATGCATCACTGTATTTGCTTCTCATATCATAAGCAAGAGAGCCACCCATTAAGCCCAAACCGATAATTCCAACTTTCACTGCAAATCCTAAATTTATATTTTTTAACATTATATCATATAGCCACTGTTTTTCGTATTTTAGGGGGATACAAATAGAATATTTAGCTAAATAAAGGTAAAATAATCGGTAGAGAAAAACAAGGAGGGCAAAAGGATGATTAAGAAGATTTTCTTGATTCTATTGCTAGGAGTCACTTTTATATCTGCTGCAACTATTAAATCTGTGGATATCAAAGGATATAAAAACGGGGACAAACTTAAATCAATTATAGATTTAAGAGCAGGAGACAAGTATAGTCCTTCAGCAGTCCAGAGGGCCAGAAGGGTTATTCAGCATGCTCTTAGATCATCAGGTTATCCAAAGGCTACAGTCAAAAGTCATGTCACAAAAAAGAGTGGTGGCTATGGGGTTACTTTCAATGTTAAAACAGGCAAAAAGCTGACTATCAAAAAAGTTATTTTCAAGGGAAACAAAAAAGTTTCCAGCGATGACCTTGAGAGCGATTTGGTAAACAGCAAGGCTCATCCATTCAGCTTCTTGACCGGCAAAGGCAACGGATCGGCAAACTTGGAACAGCTCAAATATGATCAGGCGAGAGTTCAGGATAAATATTATCAAAATGGTTATCTTGATGCAAGAGTTTCAAGGCCTTCCATACATATTGACCACTCAACAAATGAAGCCACTATCGCCTATAGAGTGCTGAGAGAGGGTGCACAATATAAGGTATCCGGAGTATTTGTTGCTATGCGCAAAAGAGTTTCCGGTATAGATGCTTCATCGCTTGCACCGACACTTAAGCTTCAGAAGGGTGATATATTCAACTCTGCCAAACTAAGAGATGATATTCAGTCTATTGCCAAAAAACTTGGTGACAAAGGATATGCTTATGCCAGAGTTATTCCTAGATTTAGAAAAAACAGCAGAAACAAGACTATACGTATCAGTTATCTGTTGCAGCCGGGCTCAAAAGTTACTATAGGCAATGTAAGAATTCACGGCAATACCAAAACCAAAGATCATGTTGTCAGAAGATATGTCAAACTCGCTCCGGGTGATAGATTTAGTACAACGGATCTCGTAAAAAGTCAGCAGAGACTTGCAAGGAGCGGATTTTTTGATAGAGCAGCTATAAAACCCAAAAGAGTCTCCTCCAGAAGAATGGATCTCGACGTTGATGTAAAAGATGCCAAAACAGGAGCACTCAGTGCTGCAGCCGGTTACAATACCTCTACAGGTCTATTTGTGGAAGGTAGCGTAAGCGACAAAAATATACTTGGCACCGGTATAGAGGCCGGAGCTTCCGTGACATACTCAAAAACAACAAAAAATTATAATATATATGTCAAGGATCCTATGGTTCTTGACAGCGAGTACAGCCTTTCAGTGGGTTTGTTTAAAAATGACAGCAACTATTCAAAAAGCTCAACGATATTCAAGGATAGGGCATATATCACCTCCAATGATTTTGGCGGATACTTCAATGTAGGTAGACAGTTTACTGATGAGATATATGCATCGGTTGGATATTCCTATAAAAATGTCACTATGGATGTCAACAAAACTGCAGACAAGGCACTATATGCAGACTATGTGAAGTCATCGATTTTGGCAAGTATCGTATATGACAACACAGATGACTACTACACGCCAAGGCATGGTATACTTGCAAAAGCAGATTTGGAGTATGCAGGATTGGGCGGTGCCAGTTCCGGCAAAAAAGAGGCGAAATTTACAAAGATAAGCGCAAAACTTGCCTACTACTATGGCTTACAGGATGCTATTGGATATGATCTGATATTTAGACTAAAAGCCAGAGGAAACTATATTACTCATGGAGCAGGCAGTTATGTTCCGGAGCCGGAAAAGCTTTTCCTTGGAGGATCTATGCTTGGAATCAGAGGGTTTGAGTATGCCTCCATTGCTCCCGCAAAAGATAGCAAAGGATACTCTCTTGGCGGTTACAAAAGCTATGTTGTGAGTGCAGAGGCAAGTGTTCCGCTGTCTGTAGAGCAGAGAATTAGATTTACACTCTTTGCAGATTATGGACAGATAGGTGAAAACAGCTTTACGGTTACTCAAAAATCTGTGGGCGCTCAGATAGAGTGGAGATCGCCGTTTGGTCCTCTTAATTTCATATATGCCAAAGCAATATCTCCAGATACGGCACACGGCAATCCGGATACATTTGAGTTTAGTATCCAGACCAAGTTCTAAATATATTGCAGGCTTTTGAAGCCTGTAACCCCAGACCTCTTTTTTTAATCAAAAACGATTTTTATATCTTCAGGTTTTTTTAGCGAATCCACATCACTTTTTGCAAGATAGAGAGTTTTGTTGCTCTTGACGTGCAATAGATTTTTTTCCAGATTGAAAACAAGCTTAGCCTTTGAAGAGCTTTCGTGTAATATCAATGTCAGGGTATATATAAAAGAGAGCCACTTAATATCATTTTTTCCTGGCAGAATTGTTTTGTATTTTTTGTACATATCTTTGTTGTATCCTCGCTTTACCTTGGAATACAAAAGAAGAGATATGGTAAGCGCTTCGCAGTGAGTTATGCCAAAGTTCAACTCTTCCATGGCTATATAGCTTGCATGTCTCTGCTCATGATAGATTGTCAATGACTTTCCGATATCTGACAGACTCAGTGTTTTATATAGAATATCTCTATGATCAATATCATCTTTAAGCCTGTTTTTAAACAAAGCAAGAAGTTTTTTTGCAATCTCCTTTTTATTGCCTATTGGAAAAGCAAGCATATCAAATCTATCTCTAATGCTTCTGATACTAGGATTTATGTTTTTTGGTATTCTATAGGCAGGAGCTGGGAATTTGCTCTTGAGATATACTCCCTCCCTCACACCAACTCCACTTGTTATTACTCGTTGTGCCCCGATATGTTTGAGTATTTCCAAAAATATAAGTGTGCCTTCGCGGATTGTATCAAATCTATTCTCCTTGATGCCGTATTTACCAAGATTTGACTGTTTTTCGCTAACGATATCTTTAAAAAAATTCTTTTGATCCTCAATTTTATACTCAAAGGCGTGCAGTTTATCCAATGGATAACCAGTTTGTGAAATAATCGCTTTTGCCAGGGATCTTATCGTACCCCCTATGCCTATAGCTTGTGCATTTTTAAATTTTTTTGGAAGTTTGTCAAGCTCATTTTGTATATACTCTCTGACAATTTCTATCTCTGTATTTTTATCAAAAAATAACTCTTTGAGCCTGACAGTTCCAAGATCAAGCGAATAGGTATCTACAATTTTGCCATTTTTGATCAAGGCCATATCAGATGACCCGCCCCCTATATCGATAGTTATCCCTGATGCAACGGGAAGCAGGTTGCTTGCTGCAATTGCTCCGAGTGAAGCTTCCTCCTTACCGTCGATTACATTTATTTTGATGCCAAATCTATCTTTTATCTCATCTATAAAATCTTTTTTATTGGGCGCATCTCTCAAAGCTGATGTTGCCACAGCTATAACTTTTTTTACTTTGTATTCATTGATGGTTTGGGAGAAACTTTCAAGTGTATTTGTGGCCCTATCTATTCCTATCTGTTGTAGGTTTCCGCCATTTTGATATGCGCCTTCACCTATGCGAACTCTGCTCTTTTTTTCACAAAGCAGGTGAAAGCCGTTTTTACTTGTGGATTGATATATAACCAAGCGCGCAGAGTTGGAGCCAATATCTATAATGGCTGTGCGCTTGGACATAGCTAAATCAGGCCTCAGCCTCTAACTGTTCAAACTTAAATTTTAACTCTTCAGTACTCTCTATGTTGTCCGGATCAAGTATAATACAATCTACAGGGCATACGCCTATACATTGTGGTTCATCATAATATCCTACGCATTCAGTACACAAATCAACATCTATCACATATATTGGATCATTCTCTTCTATCGCTTGATTTGGGCACTCTTCGCGACAGGCATCACATGCTATACAGTCATCTGTTATTAATAGTGCCATAACTACCTCGAATAAAAATTTTAGGAGTTATAACTTAACAAAGCTTAATTATACTTTATCCGGGAAGCAAAATCTATAGCCTCTGCGTCTTACCGTTTCGATTGTAGTTATATTTAGCGGCTTATCCATTTTCTGCCTAATTTGATTGATAGCAACCTCTATTACATTAGGAGTAACAAGCTCCGGTTCTTCCCATATAGCATCCAAAAGCTGCTCTTTTGAGACTATTTGGTCTCTATGCATTGCCAAATGCGTCAGTACCTCAAATGGTTTACCTTTAAGTTCGATATCTTCGCCGTCATAAATAATCTTTTCCTCTTCGGGACTTATAATGAGCTCATTTATTTCGATGATGTTGCTTGCACCAAAACGCATCTTTGCCTCTATTCTGGCTTGGAGTATCTCCATATCTACAGGCTTGACGACATAATCATCTGCTCCTGATTTGAGAGCCTCTATCTCGCTCTCCTTTGCAGGGTCCGATGAGAGCACGATAACTGATGTTTTTCTCTGTTTGTCTTTTATGCTTTTAATAAATGCGCCGCTGTCTACACCGGGCATATTCCAATCAAGAAGTATTAGATTATAGTTTCTTATGTCCAATAGATATTTGGCATCCTCTACACTCTCTGCCAGATCACTTTGGTATCCATCACCTTTTAGATTTTCGGATATAGAGTTGCTGAGATCAAGATGGGTCTCTATAATAAGTATCCTCACAATTTTGCTCCTGAATTTAAAACTTAAATTTATTTTAAATTATACCATAATTTTGACACAAATTGCCATTTTTAATCCAAATTGATAAATTAATAGACGCAGAGATTTTTTATAATTGAGCAACATCCCAACTTGTGGACACAGCGACAATGCAGTTACTTATAATGTCAGGCTTTGAGATTTTAATTTTTAATTTTTTAATTTTATTGTAGTTCAGCGCGATTATTTTACCCAGATCCTCAAGGGCATCCTCAATAAGCAGATACTTTTTTTCTTTTAGATTTTTTTCAATTATCTTTACGATTTTGCTATAATCTACAAAATCTTCATCATGCAGATAATCAGCTTCAAGGTCAACAATAACCTTTTGTTCTCTCTCTCTTTCGAAATCAAGCACTCCTATTATGCAAGAGATTTCAAGAGATTCTATATGGATAGTCATGCGATCTTGTGCTCCTCTTTTTTGTAGAGTCGGACTATGTTTGGAATGTGTTTGTAAAATATGATGATAGCTATGATCCATACCGGGGCGTGAAAAGATGTGCCGTAGGTGTTTGCCGGAAGGATATATATACTGACAACTATCGTAAGCAGTGCTCCAAGAGATGAGAGTGATACGATCTTGAGCCCTTTGCTCAATATGAGCCAAACGACAAAAGCTATAACTGTCGGCACAGGCAGCATCACTAACATCACGCCAAGTCCGGTTGCCACACCCTTGCCGCCTTCAAATGCCAAAAATGGCGAGAAGCAGTGTCCCAAAACAGCAAGAACCGCAACACTCCACTGCACGCCTTCAGGTGCACCTATTGCTTTGGCTATGAGGATCATTATAGCACCCTTGAGTGCATCCAGCAGAAGCGTAGCTGCTCCAAGTTTTTTGCCAAGAGAGGGATCCTTTTGCTTGACTACTCTTAGGACATTGGTAGCACCTATGTTGCCGCTTCCTTCATTTTTGATATCGACACCTGCAAACTGTTTGGCAAGCAGATAGCCAAATGGTATGCCCGAGATTAGATATGTGATTAGATATAAAGTTATATTTTGCATTTGATTTTCCTTTGTCGTGCAATTTTAACCGAATTTGGATAAAATAATCAAACAATCTACAATAAGGTAAATTTATATGGATTACAAAAAAGAGATACAAAGGCTCAAAGAGAAGCTTGATGTTACGATAGTGGCACACTATTACCAAAGAGATGAAGTCTTTGAGATGGGCGATATCGTGGGTGATAGTTTGGAGCTTGCCAAGAGAGCCAAAGAGGTAGATAGCGAATGGATCATATTTTGCGGTGTAGGATTTATGGGTCAGAGCGTCAAAGTGCTATCTCCTCACAAAAGAGTAGCCATGCCAAAGTTGGCTTGCTGTGCAATGGCAAGGATGATTGATGCCGTATATTTTGATGATAGTGTCAAATATATGGAAGATCACGGCATTGCAAAAGAGGATATACTACCTATTACATATATCAATTCAGATGTCGCCGTCAAGGCAAAAGTGGGTGAGATGGGAGGATTGGTCTGCACATCATCAAATGCATTCAAGATCATAGAGAGAGGTTTGCAGAGCGGCAAAAAGATACTCTTTGTGCCCGATAGATGTTTGGGGCAAAACTTTGCCAATAGTATGGGGTTGAAATCTTGCGTCATAGGTGAGGGCGAGTGCGATCCAAAAGAGGCAGATATTATATGCTTCAATGGTTTTTGCTCAGTGCACCAATACTTTACGCTTGATGATATTGAGTTTTATCGAGAGAGGTATCCGGATATCAAGATAGCCGTGCATCCAGAGTGTGATCCCAAGATTGTGGAGGCTGCCGATTTTTCAGGCTCTACATCTCAGCTTATCAAATATATCTCAGAGCTTGATCCGGAGCAAAAAGTGGCTGTAGGAACTGAATACAATCTAGTAAATAGACTAAGACCCAAAAATACATATGTCCTCTCCTCTACCAAGCCGGAGTGCCCTACAATGAATGAGACTACCTTGGAGGATCTCTATAAGGTACTCAAATCTATAGAGGATGGAGAGCCTATCAATGAGATTGAGCTTGATGAAGATACACGCAAATATGCAGCTCTTGCTTTAGAGAGAATGATGGAGATAAGCTAAGATGCTAAAAGAGGATTTTTTAAAACAGGCAATAGCGGAGGATGTCGGCAGAGGCGATCTCTTTGGTCGCATCAGCCAAAGCCGACCCATCAAAGCATATATCATCTCCAAAAGTGAAGGAGTCTTGGCGGGCAGAGAGTATATAGAACCGCTTGAGAAGATGTATGGAGTTGAGTTTGATTGGCACTTTAAGGATGGTGATGCATTCAAAAAGGGTGTCAAGCTGGTAGATATAGAGGCTGATTCGAAGATTTTGCTCTCTCTTGAGAGGACAATACTTGATATTATCCTGCACGCTAGCTCCATAGCCACATTGACTGCCAAGTATGTCGAAGCACTAAAAGGAAGCGGTGTCAAGCTGCTTGATACGAGAAAGACTCGTCCGCTACTTAGGGAGTTTGAGAAGTATGCAGTCAGATGCGGAGGCGGGCTCAATCATCGTATGGGGCTTGATGATTGTTTGATGCTCAAAGATACCCACTTAAAGACCATAGATGATCTTGACTCATTTATGCAAGAGGTTCGCACCAAGATACCATTTACTTCAAAAGTTGAGATTGAGTGTGAGAGTTTTGAGGCGGCAAAGGCTGCTATGGGTGCCGGAGCGGATATAGTGATGTGCGACAATATGTCATCTGATGAGACCAAAAAGGTGGTGCAGTATAGAGATGCTCATCATCCATCCATCCTGATAGAGGCAAGCGGCAATGTGACACTGGATAGCATCGCAGATATTGCCAAGACGGGTGTAGATGCTATTAGCTCAGGCAGCATTATCCATCAGGCAACTTGGATAGATCTATCGATGAGAGTCGAGGGGTAGCTTGGAAAATATAAATAATTTGGCAAAAGATTTTGTTAAAACCATAAATAGTTATAGTGCTATTACGGTAGTAGCTCATATCAATCCCGACCCTGATACCATAGGCACGGCACTTGGGGTATATGCTTGGCTTAGAGAAAATGGCCATAGAGCCGAGCTGGTGTGTCAAAGCAGTGATATAGCTATATATTTGGATTTTTTGCCACATTTTTCCAAAATTAAAAACCACATAGACTATCAAGACTCTCTTGTGATTACTTGTGATTGTGGGAGTATAGATAGAGCCGGCTTTGATCTGCAGGGAAGAGATATCATCAATATCGATCACCACCCATCCAATACCAACTTTGGCATAGTCAATATAGTCGATCCCAAAGCAGTATCAAGCTCTCAAGTTGCCTTTGAGCTCTTGAGCCAAGTGGGCAAAATATCAAAGCAGAGTGCAACAGCATTTTATACTGCTTTAGTCTCTGATAGCAAAAATTTCACTACAAGCAGTGTAAATGCTGAGTCATTTCAGCTTGCATCCAGATTGATAGAGTTGGGTGTAGATATATCTGAAGTCTCATATAATCTAACACAACGCAAATCTCTATCTTGGCTGAGAATACTCTCTGTAGCGATTGATTCGCTTGAGCTAATAAGCAATGCAAGAGTAGCGATAATGACTATATATGCAGATGATATGAAGCGTGCAGGTGCCAAGATGAGCGATCTTGACGGAGTGGTAGAGTATGCCAGATCATTAGCAACCGTCCAAATAGCTATATTGATACTCCAAAGAGATAAGGATATCAAAGTCTCCTTGCGTAGCAAAGGCGCTGATGTAGGAGAGGTTGCGGGAGTATTTGATGGTGGCGGGCATAGGGTTGCTGCCGGATTTGAAATAAGTTATGACAGTGTAGAGAAGCTCAAAGAGAGTATAATAAAGCAGATCCAAGATAAAGGTTTGCTCAAGTGAGACGAAAAAGCAGATACTCATACTATAGACCGAGAAGAGCAAAAAGATTCAGTTGGTCTAAATTGTTGATACTTGTTTTGGTTGTTGCAGCTATTGTATCTACGGCATATTTTTTTAAAAGCAGTAATTTGAAGCTGGGAGGAGACGGCATCAAAATTGATTCGCCTTTAATTATCTATGCCGGATCAAAAGCGCCTATAAAGATAAAAATAGAGAGCAAAAATAATTTGAGTGAATATCAAGCTATATTTGTTAAAGGCGGCAAAAGCATAATAGGACCATCCGGCAAATTTGATATACCTATCAAAAAAACTGAGCTGGAGATATCTATCCCAAAAGAGTTGACAGATCCCAAAAACAGCTTGGGCTGGAGTCTGGTGCTTTCTGTTAGAGACAAAAGCCTATGGAGATTTATAGGTAAAAATGCAACAAACAAAACTATAAAAATAGTAGAAGATGACAAACCGCCATTGCTCAAAGTCTTGGCAAACAGCAGTACTATCGCCAGAGGCGGCAGCGCATTGGTGGTATTGGAGGCAAGAGACCCCAATCTCAAAGATGTCTATGTAGATGTAGATGGTACTAAATTTGAGGCAACTCCATATAGGCAAGATGGGTACTGGGCTACCTTGATAGCCTGGGATTTCAGACAAAAACACCTAAAGATATACGCAGTCGCAACAGATACAGCCGGAAATAAAACGACTAAAGAGATAAAAATAGCACCTATAAAAAGAAGATACAGAGTCTCTAATATTGTGATATCAGACAAGTTTATTGATGGCAAGATCACTATGGTCGCATCAAGATACCCAAAAATCGCAAAAATAAAAGATAAACTAAAGAGATTTAAAGCCGTCAATGAGACGCTTAGAATAGGCAATGAGAGAAAAATACACAAATTAGCAAAGAGATTATCCAAAAAGATGATACAGAGCTGGAAAATAAGGGCATTTTATCCTCTCAAGAGCGCCAAGCTTGTGGCAGATTTCGGCGGAGAGAGGCACTATTTTTATAAAGACAAAACAAAGCAAATATCCAAATCATACCACCTGGGCTACGATTTAGCAAGCGTTAGACATGCTTCGATAGTGAGCTCAAACAGCGGAATAGTGGTAAATGCCGGCAGAAACGGGATATATGGCAATATGCCGATGATAGATCATGGCTTTGGGCTATATACACTATATGGTCACTGCTCCAAGATATTTGTCAAAAAAGGTCAGATAGTAAAAGCCGGCAAGATCATTGCAGAAACAGGTACAACGGGATTGGCCCTTGGCGACCACCTTCATTTCGGTGTATTGGTGCATGGGGTTGAGGTTTGGCCGATGGATTGGATGAGAGGCAACTGGATCAAAAAAAATATAGAAAATGTATTTAAAAAAGCCAATAAAAAGATAGAGAGACAAAATGACAGATAGTTATACATTGCTTGTAAATTCCATATCCTCTCCCATACAATTGGGTATTTATAGGAGCTCTGAGTTAACAAAATCCATTGAGTTGGAGGGGAAAACCTCTGATGTGTTGGTAGAGATGGTGTATGATATTTTAGGTAGATATAATATCGGAAAAATAATATATGTAAACGGACCGGGCAGTTATATGGCCATCAAACTTACCTATATCATGCTGGAGACAATAAAGATGATAAAAAATATAGATTTTTATGCCGTGAGTGGATTTGAGCTCAATGATGCCAAGCCGATCAAGGCTATGGGCAAACTATACTTCATCAAAGAAAAAGAGACTATAATTACACAAAAGTTTGATGAAGATATCAAGCAGGAGTTTTGGCTGCCAAAAAGTTTGAGTGCACTCACACTGAGAGATGACAATCTGCCAGAGTATACACTTCCTGCCGTATAAAGGTTTTTATTTGCAAATAACAGTACCAGCAACCAGTGCAAATCTTGGTCCGGGTTTTGATACCTTAGGGTTGGCGATCGATCTCAGGAACGAGGTGATTATCAAGCCATCCAGATTTTTGAGTATATCTACACAGGGAGAAGGGGCTGAAAATCCAAGAATCAAGAAAAATACACTTTTTTTGAGTATTTTCAACAGATATTACAAGAAACTAAGCGGCAAACACAATACGTTTCGCTTCGAGTTTACAAACAGAATTCCAATTTCCCGTGGTATGGGGAGCTCGTCAGCCGTAATCGTAGCAGCTATAACAGCAGCCCATGTAGCAGCAGATGCAAAATACAACAAAAGAACCATCCTAAATCTTGCACTCAAACATGAGCCGCATCCTGACAATATTACTCCGTGTGTCATGGGCGGTTTTAATGTAGCATGCATAGAGGGTAATAGAGTATTTAGCAAAAAAAGACGTCTGCCAAATCACCTAAGAGCAGTTCTTGTGGTTCCTGACAAGACTATATCTACATCCAGATCACGCAATGTGCTGCCAAAAATGTATAGCAAAGAGGAGGTGATATATTCACTCTCAAGAGCAGCCTATATGACATCTCTGTTTATGAGTGAATCATGGGATCAGTTGCGCATTGCTTCCAAAGACAAAATTCATCAGGATAGGCGAATGAGGATGATGCCAGAGCTCTACAATGTCCAAAAAACTGCCCTGGACAACGGCGCACTCATGAGTACACTCTCAGGAAGCGGCTCTACATTTTTCTCTTTATGTTATGAAGATGATGCGCAAAAGATAGCCAACGAACTAAGCGCAAAGTTCCCTCATTTTAGGGTAATGCTCAGAAAACTTGACAACTATGGAGTTACCGTCAAGAATTAAGGGCTCTACCCTTAAACTCTTTTAGGTATAATGCCAATGAAAAAAAACAATCCTATACGCATGTGTATCACCTGCAGAAAAAGAGAATCCCAAAGTAAAATGATTAGACTACAGAGTGTTGAGGGCGGGGTAGTTCCATATCGTGGTTTTGGAAGAAGTTTCTATCTTTGCCAAGAGTGCAGCAGGGATGAAAAAAGAGTAAAAGCTTTTCATAAGCGTTTTAGATTAGATGATGGAGTTTTAGACTCGATCTTAAAGGAGCCATAAAAGAATGGATAAAGTTAAAATCCAAGAGATTGCAGCTGAGGCTGGAATGTCAAACAATGATATGCTTGATAGAGCAAGAGAGATGGGACTGGATGTCAAAGTAGCTGCCAGTAGTATAAGCCTGGAGCAGGCAGAGGTATTGATGGAGTATGCTATGAGCGGTGTTATGCCCGAAGGATATGGCAAGAAAAAAGAGCAGCCCAAAAAAACATCCAAACAGGAAAAAACAGAGAAAATAGATACTCAATCAGATAAAACAACAAAAGATGAACCCAAAAAAGAGACAAAAAAGAGCGAAGAAAAAAAATCAAACAAACAGATGAGCAAGAGTCCAGAACTCTCAGCAGAGAAGACCTCCGAGACATCACCAAACAAAGTAGAGAAAGAAAAGATCTTAGACAAAAAGGAAGAGACTCAAACAACAAAACCTTCAGGCAAGCCGGCACGAAGAGGTATCACAATAGTCAAAAAAGCAAAGCCGACCTCATCGGCTTCTAAAAAGATATCATTATCAGGTTCCGGTACAACCCAGCCAACACCTCCAAAAAAGAAGAAATCAAAAAAGGTAGCAGAATCCAAAGACACAGGCTCAAAGATTGAGATCGAGGATAGAAGCTTTGGAAATTCATTTGAGCTCTACGAAGAGGAAGAGATAGTTTTGCTGGACTTTTCGGATAAAAATATGTATGAAGAGATGCAGCGTCAGGAAGAGCAGAGAAAAATAGAGGCGAAAAAGCGTGCAGCGCAAGGTGTAGCAGGAGGGAAAAATCAGTTTAGACCTCAGGGCAAACGTTCTATTCGCCGAGGCGGCAAGAAGAAAAAATATATGAGACAAGAGTCTGAAGAGAAGGTAAGCGTGATAAGTATCCCCGAGGATGTTAGAGTTTATGAGTTTGCAGAAAAAATAGGCAAGAGCGTGGGGGAAGTGGTTAAAGTGTTATTTGCACTGGGAACTATGGTGACTAAAAATGACTTTTTGGATAAAGACTCAATAGAGATACTTGCAGAGGAGTTTGAGGTAGAGGTCAAGACCATCAATCCATTGGATGAGTTGGATTATGTTGAGCTATATGATGCTAATGATGACACAAATCCTGAGCCAAGAGCGCCGGTAGTGACCATTATGGGGCATGTTGACCACGGCAAGACATCACTGCTCGACAAGATCAGATCAAGCAAAGTAGCAGACAAAGAGGCGGGTGGTATCACCCAGCATGTCGGTGCATACCAAGTCGCAAAAGATGGCAAAAAGATCACCTTTATAGATACTCCGGGTCACTCAGCCTTTACGGAGATGAGAGCCAGAGGAGCACAAGCTACAGATATCGCTATTGTAGTAGTAGCTGCCGATGATGGCGTAATGCCTCAGACAAAAGAGTCGATCTCTCACGCCAAGGCAGCGGATGTGCCAATTATCATTGCAGTCAACAAGATAGATAAAGAGAGTGCCAATCCAGACAATGTCAAGTCGCAACTTGCGGAGATTGGCATCTTGTCTGTAGATTGGGGTGGTGAGTACGAGTTTGTGCCGGTATCAGCCCACACAGGAGAGGGTATAGATGATCTGCTGGAGACCATTTTGCTCCAAGCTGAAGTGATGGAGCTCACTGCCGATCCTTCCAGAAAAGCAAAAGCAGTCATTGTGGAGAGCTCACTTGAAAAAGGCTTTGGTGCAGTTGCCAATGTCATTATGAAAAACGGAACATTGAGCGTGGGCGATAATGTGATTGCCGGCACGACATTTGGGCGCATAAGGACTTTGATACTTGATGACGGCAGCAAAGTCAAATCTATAGGACCAAGCGTGCCGGCAGCAGTGGTAGGGCTTCAAGAGGTGCCAAAGGCAGGTGAGGTAATGATCTCTATGGATAGCGAAAAGGATGCCAGAGAGTTGGCAAACAAACGCAAAGAGTATATGCGAACCAAAGAGCTGTCCAAGAGCACAAAAGTCTCTATCGATGAGCTTGGTGCACTTATTGCCGAGGGTCAGATCAAAAAACTTCCTCTTATCGTCAAAGCAGATGTCCAGGGCTCTCTTGAGGCGATCAAAGGTGCTCTTGCCGAGCTCAAAAATGATGAGGTCAAAGTAGAGGTGATTCATGAGGGTGTCGGCGGTATCACTGAGAGTGATGTCACATTGGCAGATGCGAGTGAAAATGCTATCATCATGGGCTTTAACGTGCGCCCGACAGGCAGTGTCAAAAACAAAGCCAAAGAGATAGGGGTAGAGATCAGATCCTATTCGATCATATATGACATTATAGATGAGGTCAAAGCACTGCTTGGAGGCTTGATGAGCCCTGTATTGAGCGAAGAGGTGATCGGTCAAGCAGAGGTCAGAGAGACATTTACCGTAGCCAAAGTAGGCACAATCGCAGGCTGTAAAGTCACAGAGGGTATGATCGAGAGAAATGCCAATGCAAGATTGATCCGTGACGGTGTAGTGGTATACACAAGCAAGATATCTTCACTCAAGAGATTTAATGATGATGTCAAAGAGGTCAAAAATGGTTATGAGTGTGGTATTATGCTTGAGAATTTCAATGATATCAAAGAGGGCGATGTGATAGAGGCCTTCAAAGAGGTAGAAGAGCAGGCTACTCTATAGAGACCAAAAGGCAAAAGCTATGACACCCGCAGAGATCAAAAGAAAAAGAACAGAATCACTCCTCAAAGAGGTACTCCCTGAGGCATTGGCGACTTTGGATGATGAGAGGATCAATCACCTCAATGTCACAGAGGTGCTATGCTCAAGAGGGCGATATGATGCCAAAGTCTTTTTGGATCCTACCGGTATCAGCGAGGAGGAGCAAAGAGAGGCACTCAAGCAGCTCCGCAAAGTTTCAGGCTACCTAAAGACTCATATCAGAGATAGTGAGGGGTGGTTCAGAGCTCCCAATTTTACATTTGAATTTGATAATGAGTTGGAGAGAATCAGTAGAATGGATGCACTATTTGCACAGATAGCGAGTAAAAAATGAATATCCAAGAGAGTATAGAAAAGATCGTCCAAGCCAACGGTGCCAAGCTGTATGACATAGAGACTGCCAGTGAGTTTGATGAGAGTATATATAGAGTCTATATCACCAAAGAGGGCGGAGTAGATCTAGATCTTTGTGCAGATATATCCAGAGAGTTGTCACCATTTTTGGATGTGCATCCACCTATGAGCGGTCATTATAGATTGGAGGTCAGCTCCCCGGGACTCGAACGCAAACTCACCAAACCAAAGCACTTCATCCAATCCATAGGAGAGAAGCTAAAGGTCAAGATCCTAGGAGGAGACAAGATCAAAGGCACCCTCATAGACGCCGACAATGACTCCATCACCATAGAGACCAAAGAGGGCACCCAAAACTACCCATACAACAAACTAGGCACAGTAAAAACATACATAGAGTGGTAAACGCTCTATATCCCAATTTCAAATACTCAACACAATCATATAAAATATTCTAATTTATATCTGTTTAGGTGAATTTTGGTAG
>CAZVPN010000001.1:0-48880 GCA_964628135.1 uncultured Campylobacterales bacterium | reverse complement strand
TCCTGCGGGAGTCAAGAAGTTTGATATAGAAGAGGTATATTATAAAGAGATTGAGGTTTAGGTTTTAGGGGTTAGGGGCTCTAGGTGTTAGGTTTTAGGTTTTAGGGTTTAGGGAGTAGGTTTTAGGGTTTTTATAATATTTTTGGAGGTTTGTGATGGTTAGAGTGGGTGTTGTTGGGGCTAGTGGCTATACCGGATTGGAGCTTGTCAAGATTTTGCTCTCTCATGGTGGATTTGAGTTGAAGTATTTGGCTACCACTGAGGGCGATACTCTGATAGAGCAGCTTCATCCATCACTCCAAGATGTGATCACTATGGCTGTAGATAAGGCATCTGTAGAGGATATAGCCCAAAAGTGCGATCTTGTATTTTTGGCACTGCCACACAAAGCCTCTATGTCTTTTGCCAAAGGTCTGCTTGAATCGGGACTAAAAGTAGTAGATTTATCGGCTGATTATCGTCTTGATATTAATACATATGAAGAGAATTATACCCACCATACCGACAAAGAGCACATAGATCAAGCTGTTTATGGATTGATAGAGTATTATAGAGATGAGCTCAAGCATACAAGCCTTGCAGCAGGACCGGGATGCTATCCGACAGCTACCTTGCTTGGTATCTTGCCTTTTGTGCCTTATCTGGATAGCAGTGCACAGATATTTGTAGATGCCAAATCGGGAGTCAGCGGTGCAGGCAAAAAGCTAAGCGAGACTACACATTTTGTAAATATCAACGAAAATATCTTTGCATACAATCCTCTCAAACATCGACACGCTCCGGAGATTGCAGAAAAAATCCGCAAAATACACGGTGTAGATATGCAGGTAAATTTCGTCCCTCATCTTATCCCCGCTACTAGAGGAGAGTTGGTGTCTGTTTATGCCACACTCAAAGAGGAAATTGATCCAATCAAGATACTGCAAGAGCACTACAAAGATGATCCATTCATCCGCATCAGAACTGCACCGGTAGATATCAAGAGCACGGCAGGCACGCACTTTTGCGATATTTACGCAGCACGCAACGGCAAAGCACTCTTTGTCAGCTCAGCGATAGACAACCTACTCAGAGGAGCCAGCTCCCAAGCAGTAGCCGCCGCCAATTTGATGTGCGGATACGATGAGGGGATGGGATTGCCTGTTATTGCTTATGTGCCGTAGTATATTTATTAATTGTTATTTCTTCAGACCCAAAACATTCTCCATCGTGCTAAGTATCACTCTGGGTTGAAACTTTGTGATCTTTTTGCCTTTTAGTATGGCTGGGAGGTATTCTAACATAAAGTATAAAAATACAATGGCCGGATAGAAGACTTTGTATTCTCTTTTGAAGCTTTTTAGTGTGTATCGCTTGAGAAACCAATCTTTGGCACTTTGGACATCATAATATACCAACAATGCCTCTATACCAAATACAAAACCCCAAGCCACATAGGTCATAAATATCACCATCGAAGCCACATATACACCGCCAAGATATATCACCATCGCCAAAAATATAGCCATATAGTAGGCAAATGACCTAAAGCCAAGCACCACAAAGACCAACAAAGTAGCAGTGACATATATAGTCGCTAGCGTCATAAAGAAGTATTGCAGATAGCTTAGCTTCTCCCGTGGAGTAGGGGCAAAGTAGGCTGCGACTAAAAATAGAGTCAAAATAGCAACAAAGATAATCAAAAATGGACTGTATTCGTCATAGAGCTTTTTTAGTGTTATTTTATTATTCATAGTGAAATTATATCCAATGAGCCTTATTACTTATTTGTCTTTTTGAATGATCTCTTTCTTTTGGGGTAGGATGACCTGTCTCCTCTTTTGGCTTTGGTGTAGCAAGCTTCGCAGATAGAAAAACGATACCCAAAATCAAGCACCTTGCCGCATCTTTGGCAAGTCTTGGTGAAGTTGCCTTTTTGTAGGGACTTCTCTATAAAGCTATTTAGCCTTGATCTAGCTTTGATAGCATCATCTGTCTGCTCAAAATAGTCGGGAAACTTGAAGCTTAGCCACAGATACAAAGATACCTCCTTGACTCTATCCTCGGCATTCAATAGCTCATCGGCAGTATGTGCATAGGGCGGCAGATCTCTAGGAGGTATATACAAGACCGGCTTTTGCTTCTCTAGAGAGCCAATATATCTGCGAAAGGCTGACTCAAGATATGGTGATTTGATGCCAACGGGTGCACAAGATAGGTGATATTTGGTGCGAAGATCCAGCTCATAGCCATCCACTATAGCGGCTATCTCCATCATTGTATCCATATTTGCAGCCACAAATGGACCCTCAAACTCCATATTTTCGGCAAAGAACTCCAAAATCTCCAAGATATTTTCAGTCTCAAGTATCTCTCCGATGAGTAGAGCGTGATCTAGGCTAGCCATCACCGAAAATGGTGCCTCTATATCCGGAAGCTTTGAGTGAAATCGATCCGATATAGTCGTAAGCGTAGCATTGTCGAGTGCACCCACATATCCCACCTCCTCTATGCCGTATCTGCCGGCACGACCTGAGATCTGAAGCACCTCTGTAGTGGTTAGCTCTCTGCGACGAAGCCCGTCAAATTTGTTGTCTCTAGCGAACAAAATTGTCCTAATGGGCAGATTGAGCCCCATAGCTATCGCATCTGTGGCTATAAGTATCTCACTCTCACCCTCTCTAAACTTGCGTGCCTCCTCTCTACGCACCTCAGGCGAGAGGTTGCCATAGACAACGGAGACTCTGTATTTGCCTGAGAGCCTTTGTCTATATGCAAGCACCTCTTTGCGTGAAAATGTCACTATGGCACTTTGGGGTTTGATCTGTTTGGGTGAAGTAGGGTGTGGCATCATTTTGAGTGGATTTTTGCGTTCAAAATAGATAATCTCAAGCTCTTCACCTAGATACTCTGCTATCTGCTTCACCGCATTTACCGCATCACTGGAGCCTGTGAGTATCACCTCTTTTGCCGGTGCACCTATGAGTGCATTTGCCCAAGCCCAACCGCGATCTCTATCATCTATCATCTGTATCTCATCAATGACACAGCACTCAACCTCTACTGAAGGATTCATCATCTCAATAGTTGAGCTGATATGTGCAGAGTCCTCATCGATAATCTCCTCTTCACCGGTGATCAGAGAGCAGGGCACACCGCTAGAGTTGAGATCCTCATACCCCTCCAAGGCAAGCAGTCTAAGCGGTGCCAAGTAGTATCCGCTCTCTGCCTCTTTGAGCCTAGATAGTGCACTGTATGTCTTTCCGCTATTTGTCGGTCCGGCGTGAAATGTGATTTTGCGTTTGAGTGATCTTGCCAGAGGAAATAGCTGTTTAAAATCGCGTATAGTTTGAGCTAGAAGCATCTGCTTCATCTTTTTCTCTTTGAGTGGCTTTAGATACTCTTGGAAGTGATAAAATACACGACGGCGACTCTTCTCTTTGATTTTCAGATTGCCTGAATTTTCTAATTGTGGAGCAAGAAATCGCACTATAAACTCTCTGATAGTCTCAGCCTCGACATCCAAACCATCAGCCATACTAAGCAGATCATCAAAAAGTAGCGACAGCTCCTGCTCAAATCTCTCAAGCATACTCTCTTTTAGAGAGCTCATATCCTCTTTGATGGGCAGATCTTCGTTGTGCCAAATTAGACCATAGATATAGTTTTTGGTGTATGTGACGATGACTCTATATGGCACTTCAACGCCATAGAGCAGGGTGGTTCTATCTTTTTGGATAACAAAGTGCTCTCCTGATTCTATCAGATAATAGTCCGGCGAAATATCCAAAACCAAACTTTCCACAAACTCCAAAGGCAAAGGGGTATGATATATATCGTGTGAGACAGGCAGGCTTCTGAGTAGGGTGCAAGATTGCTTTTGATCAATATATCTATTTTCTCCAAGCGATGAGATAAAGGCTGCTATCTGCTCCTTTTTTTGCTCAATCAATACTCTTTTTGTATCCTCCAAAAAGGAGATAATCTTCTCATCGTCAATTTCATCAGACAAATCTATCTCCAAAACAGAGCTACTAAGAAGCAATGTCTTACTAAAGCTCTCATCTGGGCACTCAAATACAAATGAGTGATAAAACTCCATTCTATTATCAGAGCTAAACTCCACTTCCAATCTATCTTGCAAAGATGCGATCCTTTTTTGGAGGCGAAGATATGATAGCTTTGCGGTGATCTTTTCGAGTGTAATTTTGTTTGTTCGATGCTCCAAAAACTCAGCAAGGATCAACTCCTCCTCATCTTTGGTATGCTCTATCTCATCAAGCAGATCCAATATCATATCCACTTTGTCGATATATGCTCCATCGTTTTTGGAGACTACTACTTTGCCAAGCAGATGATCCACTATCATTTTGCGATTGGTATAATCACCCTCACTCCAGACTCTACGCAGTGTTCGGATATTGTCATCTCTTGATAGGGAGTGCACAGGTATATCAAGCAGCATCACAAGCTCCAAAAGCCTATCATCATCAAGCGTCGCAACACCCTCATCAAAAGGCTTATCGCCAAACAGGGAGCGGATTTTATTGTTGAGTTTTATGAAATGTTTTCTTTTTTTCTTTGCCATATTGAACAAATTATAGCTCAAAACACCTTTTTTCAATATTTTTTGATATAATGTCTATAATTTTTCATGCAGGATGCCTCTTGAGTACAGCTAAAATCAATTGCAAGTATTTTATATTTCTTGTAGCAGCGGGTTTAATACCTCCAAATCATGCAGCATTTTCCGATAACAATAAAACAATGTTACCGACGAAACCATCGTTGGAGGAGTATTCATCGCACCATCCAAACCCATTAAGTATATTTGGTGGCAAAAGAGATAGACATATTGCTAAAAAACCACCCAAAAAAAGTGCTGTTTCCAAAATGGGCTCTCGGATCAAAATAAACAACAAAAACAGTACCAAAAAATTCGACTCAAAAAAACGTTATATTCCTACCCAAAAAAATATTTCCAACGAAGATGCAAAAAAACACCATCCAAATCCTCTTGATATATTTAGCACCCAGCATAGATCAAATGGCAACAATACCAAAAAGAGACCAAAAACAAATAATATCATATACCTTACAGACAGAAATGCGAGCAGCAAGGCAACTACCTATAAACATATTGAAATGATTATTGCAAGTCCGACAGAAAAGCAAAAAAGTCAACTTCCAACAATAGCCCCTACTATTCCAAATACAGAAACAGCTAAGGCAGACAACAATGCGTCAAAACCTTTGACCTTGACAGGGGCTGCTACTATACTAACACCCAATAGAAAAAACAACAAAACCATATACCTTACTTTCGATGATGGGCCGAGCAGGGGAACTCTAAATGTAATAAAAATCTTTCAAGAAGAGAAGATTCCCGTAACAATGTTTTGTATCGGCAAAATGGTAGAGCACAATAGGGCAATATTTGATACAGAAAGAACAATGCCAAATCTATATATAGCAAATCACACATACAGTCATGCAAATGGTCACTATGCAAGATTTTACAGTAACAAGCAACTTGTACTTAACGATGTCAACAGGGCGCATGAGATAATCAAAGATGACAAATATCTACGACTTGCCGGCAGAAATGTATGGAGGCTATCTGACGTCAAACATGATGACTATGCCATAAGCAAAAGACGCAGAGAGATAGAGGTGCCAGCCTATGATCTGCTGGCGAAAAATGGCTACAGGATTTTTGGCTGGGATATAGAGTGGCATTTTAATCCTCACAACGGAAGGATAGCATATGGTGCATACAAGATGATCAGCAGGCTAAACAGCTTCTACAAGAATAGAATGATTGGACGCACCAATAAAGTCATTCTTCTTGCTCATGATTTTATGTTTAGCCACAAATATGACGCAAAAGAGTTAAAAACCTTTATAGAACTCTTAAAAAAAGGGGGCTGGAGTTTTGCCGCAATCAATGCATATACCCCTAATGCAGCAAAAAATCGACCTGAGATAAAAGAAAGAACCTTGCCTCCAGGAAGTGGATCTGAAAGTCAGCCGCACTCTCCATTGGATATATTTAGATTGGAGGGGCTAAACTTGAAAAATGATGGAGCTGTTTTTCTAAGATTACTGCACCTAACATTCAGGGATGGCTATATCAGTAAACAAACTTTGGCTCTACAGAAAAGACTTTTTCTTCTTCCATCAACAAAGAAGTAGATATAAAGAAGTAGATATATTGTTTTATTGGTAGAAAGAGAACACCAACAACCAACAGAAAACAAATATCTGCTCAGGGAACAGAATATATTTTTGATAGAATGTATATTATGTTAACCAAGATATATTGAATTGCTTTTTTAATTTATAAACAATCTAATTCTGCAACTAAGTTTTTAAAATTGTTTTAACCATTGACCCTGATCCTTTTTTCTCGTGAAAAAATTTTGGAGACTAGTATCTCTATCTTCTTTTTCATGCATAAAATAAATTAGCATGTTGGCATTTTACTCCCAGCTTTGTTTTGTATCGATAGTAAATAGCTTATTGTGCACATACTAATTAATATTAAATATTAAATAATATGTTTAAATCCCATCTTGTCCAGGAATATCTGCTCTAGTATCCATAAAATGGAGTATAAATAACCATTCAATGAACGATTGTTCATCAACTATAGAAGACAACTCTCTATAAATGAACGACTGTTCATATTATTTTGAATAGAGAACTTGACAAATGAACAAATGTTCACTATAATACGGTTATACGCCCTATTCTTGGGCTTTCTTAAAGGAGTTATATTGCGCAAAATAAGTACTAAAGAGAAGATATTGTCTAAATCACTGGAGCTCTTTGCAAAAAAAGGTTTTGGCGATACCAGCGTGCGAGATATAGCAAAAGCGGTTGGTTTGCAGCCAAGCGCCCTGTATAATCACTTTGGGAGCAAAGATGAAATACTCAGTACCCTGCTTGAGGATTTGATGGAATCTGCTATAGTTAAGATATTTGAAGACAAGGAGCCTGCTGAGCATTCACGGCGCGGAAAATCACTGTTGGCCAATATTGCTACTACCTTCAAGCTTTTAAGTTTTGATAACAAGAATGAAGCGCTTTTTAGGCTTCTGATGCAAGAGATGTATAGAAACACCAAGATTAGGGACCTTTATCTGGAGTTTTTCTATCAACAAAACGTGAAAAAACTCTCTGCTGCACTATTTGCAATGATGCAGGATGAGCAGATATCCTCTTCTGATCCGCTCCTGCTGGCAAATGAGTTTCTATCACCTCTGTTTTTTTATCAGAGCCAGGTAGTTTTATTGAAAATAGATGGCAAATCGACATCTTCTGCCGTGACTCTTTTTGAGAAGCATGTAGATCTTTTTTGGGACAATATACGCCTTAATAAAGATAAGCAAGAGACACTTTTTTAAATATATTAAAAAATATCTACACTAAATTAATAAATATAAAAATGATATTAATCTATATAAGACCAATCTCTACCAATAGCGCCTCTATTTTTGGTGATATTTTTGCAAGTTTACTATATAGTTCTCCAAAAGCTTTGTCCTCCTCATACCACTGCTCAATATGCTTGTATGAGTTGCTTTTTTCATCTTCACTCAATTCTAAGTTATTTATATGCTCTTTGATTTTATTAAGTTGTTCTATTTTTTTATTTTTGCTCATTTTGTTTCCTTTGCTTTATTTTATATAGTATTATATCGCAATTAGTTTTTATATAACTGCTATTGCAACATCCACTCTACTGCTGCTTCGGCATGGATTTTTGTTGTATCATATATAGGTAAAACGCTATCCTCTTGCGATATAAGAAGTCCGATCTCAGTACACCCCAGAATAACCGCCTGGGCACCCTGCTTTTGCAGTCCCTCAATAGCTTTGGCGTAATAGGCCCTGGATTCCTCTTTTGTGATACCGACACACAACTCATCATATATTACTCTGTGTATCTCATCTATCTGCTGCTTTGGGGGAATTAGCACCTCAAGTGAATACTTCTCTATCAACCTACTCTTGTAAAACTCCTGCTCCATAGTAAAAGCCGTTCCAAGCAGGCCTACTTTTTGTATATTGTCTTTTATAAGCTTTTTGGCTGTTTCATCAGCTATATGGATAAAAGGAATATCTATATTCTCTTTGATATGTGGAGTAAGTTTGTGCATTGTATTTGTGCAGAGGATCATACCTTCTGCTCCAGCCTTTTGAAGCGCATAAGCTGCATCTGAGAGTATTATCCCGAGTCTCTGCCACTCCCCATTATGCTGCAAATGTTCTATTTCACCAAAATCTACACTATTGAGTATGATTTTGCCGGAGTGGAGATTGCCCAATCTTCTGCCTACTGTTTCATTGATGAGCTTATAATACTCGGCAGTACTCTCCCAGCTCATGCCGCCAAGCATTCCGAGTGTTTTCATTGGTCAAGATTTGTGGCTTGAGGAGACTTCGCCCTTATCAACTCTTTTGGAAAATTCCGTCTCCTTGCCGTCTGCAAGCATCTTTGCCTGCCCTATCCAATCATCCCTTTTGGCCCTGCCTCTAAAAGAAAGAGCATTATCAGCCCACTCAAGATTCTCCTCTGTCCATGCCGCTATTTGAGAAAAGTGCCAAACCCCGATCTTGTTCAGTTTTTCCTCAATCTTGACACCTATACCTTTTATACGAGTCAGGTTATCAGCCTTTCCTCCCTTTGGACTGCTTAGAAGCCCTTCGGGTTCTACAGCTGTGGTGCTACTGCTTTCCTCTGCTCCTGCTTCGTTGGCAACAGCATCACTCACACTTGAGACAGCGCTTTTCTCCTCTTTATTGTCATCTGTTTTTTCGCCGGCTAAACCCTCCGATATATCACCATCAGCCTCTTCTTTGCTATCTTTGCCGAGTGATGCATCCTCCTGGACAGAAGCACTTTCTGTCTCCTCATCACTCTCTGATGATCCGTCTGTTTCATGCTCTTCATTATTGTTTGCCTCTGCTGCAGCTATATCTTCATCAATGCAGCTTCCGTCATCTTGCGTTATCGGATCGACAGGCGTCTCATCCTTGTATCTTTTTTTATTTCCATCCAGTACATTCATCAGGATATCCCCGATCACAAAAAGAACCAAAACCACAATAACAATATACAAAAATGTCGTCATTACTCCATCCTTCAAATTTTGATTATTTTATATTGTATTACTTTTTATTGAAAAACTATTGAATAGGGGGACAAAAAAATAAATTTTGGCTATAATAATTACCATAAGATACTTCAAAAAAACTCCAAGGAAATATATTATGCTTGAAAAACAGGGTCATATTGCGCTTTTTATTGACAGTGACAATATCAGTCACAATGCTATAGAGGGAATTATAAATGAACTTAGCAAATACGGTACGGTAAGTATACGCCAGGCTTATGGCAACTGGAGCAAGGAGGAGCTAAAAAATTGGGAGCCAAAACTTCTGGAGTTTGCCATACGCCCTATTCAGCAGTTTGACTATACAAAAAGCAAGAATGCAACCGATATATTGATGACAATTGATGCTATTGATCTGTTGCATACTAAAAAATTAGATGCATTTGCTTTTGCAACAAGTGACAGTGATTTTACGCCTGTTGCGATGCGGGTTGCTGCTGAAGGGATTAAAGTGTTTGGCTTTGGCGAAAAAAAGACTCCAAAACCATTTATGGCAGCCTGTTCCGAGTTTATCTTTACAGAACCTCTAATGAAAAGCGATGATGATGTAGGTTCCAGATCCAAAAAGAGCAGAAGAAAAAGCAAAAAAGAGCTTAGACAAGATACCTGGCTTGTCAATTTGCTTCGCAATGCCGTAGAACAAACTATGGATGACGATGGTTGGGCGGCTTTGTCGGATGTGGGTATATACATTAGTAACAACTCATCATTCTCTCCTGTTAGTTTTGGTTACAAAAAGCTAAGCAGTCTTATAAAAGAGACCGAGCTTTTTGATATGAGAGTAGATGATTGGAGTCATCAGATAGAGATCAGGGACAAGAGGTATGAGAGCAGTTAAAAATGGTGGCTAAGGCAGTTGAACCTAAAACTGTTTTTGCTCACTTTGGCAAAAATATTTAACTTTATATTCATCTCTTCTGCTATCTCCTCTACTCTATTTTTATTATTTTTATTAAAAGATATTAACATTTCATATTCTTCACCGCTAAAGCCCATATAATCATCTATATTCTTTAATATTTCTAATCCATATCCATTGATATCAAGAAGCTTGTTTGTATCACAAAAAAGTCCATCTGATATATCCATTCCCGCATTTAGATACTCTCTTGTCCGTGTGATAAAATCTACTCTAAGTCTTGGCTCGTAAAATTTAGAATCCATAGATATCTTCAAGCCTGATTGCAACAACTCCAAATCTCTTTTGCTCTCCCCGAGCTCTCCTGTGTAGGCAAGTAGATCACCCTCTTTCAGCCCTTTTCTATATAAGGGATTGCTACTTTTTGATATTACAGTTATTGAGATATTGAGTCTGTCGCTGCCTACTGTATCTCCACCTACTATCTTGCAGTCAAACTCCATTGAAGTATCTTTGAGCCCATCAACTAACTGATCGATATCATTTTGCTCCATATCTCTTGGAATGGAGACTGAGATCAGGCAATACAACGGTTTGGCGTTCATGGCAACTGCATCTGAGATATTGACCAACATAGCTTTGCGACCTATTTGGTATGGGGTCATCCACTCTCTTAGAAAATGGCTACCTTCGCAAAAGGCATCACTACTATATATATACTCTCCTACTACTGCGGCATCATCGCCTATATAACTATTCGATATCCTATTTATAAAATAATTCTCTTTGTCTGTTGCTCTCATTGTAGAATTGTAACACATTGTTATAATTTTCTACTTTTTTTGTTTTATTCATAAAACTTATAACTCTATTGGATATAATCATTTTACATTATTATTAAAAAGGATTTTACTCATGGATATCAAAGATGTCAAGATCTATGAATATGATGTAGTAATAGTAGGGGCAGGACTTGCCGGACTTTCTGCTGCCAAAGAGCTGACTGAGGCGGGCAAAAAAACTGCTGTAATTACCAAGCTGCATCCATTAAGAAGCCACTCAGGTGCAGCACAAGGGGGCATAAATGCGGCTCTTGGCAAGGATGACAGCACAGAACTGCATGAGTTTGATACGGTCAAGGGAAGCGACTACCTTGGTGATCAGGATGCTATCAAAATGATGTGTGAAGGAGCGCCGGAAGTGGTGAGATCTATGGAACATATGGGTGCCGTTTTTTCCAGAAAAGAGGATGGAACCATAGCTATACGTCCATTTGGCGGTCAATCCAAACCAAGAGCATGCTTTGCCGCCGACAGAACAGGTTTAACTCTTCTTCAAACAATATACGAACAGGCATTTCGTGCAGGTGTCGAAGTATTTGATGAGTGGTATGCTGCAGATATTTTGTATGAAGACGGCAAAGTCAAAGGTGTAGCAGCTTTCAATCTTAGAAACTCTGAGCCGGCGATATTTAACGCCAAAGCCACAATGTTTGCTACCGGAGGATATGGTAGAGCCTACAAAGTCAACTCAAATGCTCACGCCAATACCGGTGATGCTCTCTCAATAGTAGCAAGAAAAGGTTTACCTCTTGAAGATATGGAGTTTGTCCAATTTCATCCAAGCGGTCTTGGAGGATCGGGCATTTTGATATCAGAAGCGGCTAGAGGCGAAGGTGCTTGGCTCTTCAATAGCAAAGGTGAGAGGTTTATGGAGAAGTATGCTCCAAATGTAAAGGAGCTTGCAAGTCGTGATGTAGTCAGTCGTGCTATTATGCAAGAGGTTAGAGAGGGTCGCGGCGTAGGTCCAAATGATGATGCGGTATTTATGGATTTGACACACCTTGATGATGAGATTATACTCAAAAAGCTTCCTGAGCTAAGAGAGCTTGCTATCACATTCCAAGGTCTTGATATGCTAAAAGAGCCTATCATGATATCTGCAACAGCCCACTACTCCATGGGTGGTATCCCAGTTACCAAAAACTGTCAGGTCAAAAAATCACCGGATGAGCTAGTAGATGGTTTTTATGCTGCCGGAGAGTGTAGCTGTGTATCTGTACATGGTGCCAACAGACTTGGAGCCAACTCTCTACTAGAGGCACTATTCTTTGGTAAGACTGCCGGCAAAACTATCATCGAAGATTTGGATAATCTTGAGATGCAAAAAGCTACTCAAGAGGATGCAAAAACCATGGTGGACGAATACAACTGGATCAAGAGCAATAATGGCAACGAGAGAGTTGCCAAGCTTCGTGATGAGCTACAAAACAGCATGAGTGCAGATGCCGGTGTCTTTAGAACCGAAGAGTCTTTGCAGAAAGAGCTTGAGAAGCTGTATGAACTTAGAGAGAGATACAAAAATATCCGAATAGACGATAAATCTTCTACATACAATACTGATCTCCAAGAGGCGATCGAGCTTGGTCATATGCTGGATTATTCACTATTTATTGTTCAGGGTGCAATCGACAGAAAAGAGAGCCGAGGGGCACATTATCGTGATGATTATCCAAAAAGAGATGATAAAAATTTCCTCAAACACACATATGGCTATCTCACTGAAGACGGCAAAGTAAGAAATGAGTATGGAGATGTTGTTCTCGGGAAATTTGAACCTCAAGAGAGAGTATATTAAGGAGCCAATATGAAACATACATTAGAAGAGGTAAAAGAAGAGGTCTTTAAGCTCAACAAAGAGGAGCACTCTCCAGATTTTGAGCATCCGATAAAAGTAAAACTCAAAACTTTTAGATTTAATGCCGAGACAGACTACCTGCCTCACTACAAAACTTATGAGATGACCGTAACCAAAGATGAATTGATGCTTGACTTGCTAAACCGTATCAAGTGGGAGCATGACGGATCATTCTCTTATCGCCGCTCATGCCGTCACGGTATTTGTGGAGCTTGCGGCATCAAGGTCAACGGCAAAGCCACTTTAGCGTGTAAACAAAATGCTCAAGAACTTGTTAAACTCTTTGGAGATGAGTTGGTCATAGAGCCACAAAGCCAAAAAAGAGCTATCAAGGATATGATTATAGACAAAGGTGATTTTTGGCAAAAACATGCAGATGTCAAACCATACGTTGATGCAGATATACCGGAACACCCTACCGAAGAGACTAGAATCTCACCGGAACGCAATGAACTGTTTTTGGATTCTGACTACTGTATTCAATGTGGCGGATGCCACTATGCCTGTCCGGTACTTGAGGTCAACGAAGATTATCTTGGACCTGCCGCATTTGTAGCAGCCTATAGATTTAGTATTGACCCAAGAGATAAATCATCTCAAGAGAGACTTGAGACCACAGCTGAATTGGGTAGCGGAGTATGGGATTGTGTCAAGTGTAATGAGTGTGTGGAGGCATGCCCAAAAGATCTTGATCCTTTTGAGAAAATTACAAAGCTTCACAATATGCAGTTTGAGCAGGGAGTTGCCAAGAGAAATGTAGCAACCAAGCATGCCGAGGGCTTTACAAGATCTATCAAGAAGTACGGCTTCCTTGATGAACAAGATATCGTAATGTATTCTGAGGGTCTTGGGGTAGTCAAACATATGAGTGAGGCTCTAAAGATGATCAAAAAAGGCAAAGTTCATCCATTTGATGTAATGAAAAAGAAGATGCCACGATCCAAAAATCTGGACGAGATCAGAAAACTAATAAAAACATCACAAACAAACAAGCTTTAAGGAGAGATAATGAGCAAACTTACATATGCACTATATACAGGATGTACGGCAAAAGAGTCAACGCCAGAGCTTCTCTCCTCTACTTTGGCAGTCGCAAAGAAACTTGATATTGAGATAGTTATGCTTGATGAAGCAAGCTGCTGTGGAGCTAGCCATTTGCAAGATTTTGATGAGATGCTATCATATGTGCTAAATGCCAGAAACATATGCTATGCAGAAAAACGCGGTCTTAAGATGATCACGATCTGTAATACCTGTCAGCTAAACTTGATGACCACCAAGCATAAGTTGGATACCGATCCAAAAGTCAAAGCAGAGGTCAACAAAAGACTTGCTGATGTTGGCTTGGAGTATAAAGGCACGGTAGATGTAGAGCACTTCTTATATGCTTTGATAGATGATTATGGGCTTGACAAGGTTAGAGAGAAGGTCAAAGTGCCTCTTAGCAACTTTAACATAGCTCCATTTTATGGATGTCACAATATCAGACCGTCAGAGCTGCATCAGCATGACAATCCATACGCTCCGACATCACTCGATGATCTGATAGCTGCTCTTGAGGGCAATAGTGTAGATTATGAGAGCAAAAACAAGTGTTGTGGATTCCATGTTGATCTGCAAGCACCAAAAACTAGCAATGCCCTATCGGGTGGAGCATTGATAGATGCGATCGATAATGATGCCGATATGATGGTCACCCCTTGTCCACTATGTCAGTTAAACCTTGATCTCAAGCAAGATAGTGCCGGCAAGCAGTTAGGTAGAGATATCGAGCTGCCTGTATTGCACCTTCCTCAACTTATGGCATTGGCTCTTGGATGCACACCGGAAGAGATCGGATTGAAATACAATGTAACTGATGCTACTAAATTTCAGCTATCAATAGAGAGCTAAATTTATTTATTGATGCCACTTTTTTGTGGCATCAAATATTCTTCCTATGCCCTACTTTCTTATTTTTGCCAATCTGCTTAGATTGTAATGGGCAAATACCAACAACTGAAATATATAGATAAATGAGCCAATCACCGGCAACAAAAACATAGCTGCAGACAAAAGCGTCAAGAGCATAGTCTTGATATGATCCAAGTGCAACAGCTTCTCATACTCATCTTTGGTAGCATAAAGTGCCGCAGAATCATACATTAGAGGCTTTTTGATGAGTATATACCACAAAATGATATGGATGAGATATCCTGCTATCGGGATAAAAAAAGTAGGAAACAAAAACATTACAAGCAGTATATAGATAATGTTTTGTTTAAGTGAAACTGCAATACTGCCTGCAAGGGTGCCAAAACCCAACATTTTGTTGTGATAGTGCTTGTTATTGATCAATTCTACCAACTTATCAGCCACAATACCGGCAAGCATTACTGATGTGATGATGAGCAGTTCGCCATATAAAAAGAGTCCGCCTATTTTGGATATGCTATTTTGAAACCAGTGCCAACTGCCTATATATGGGATATGAGAGATCAAAGAGTCTATCAACCCCCCAATCCAGCCTCCAGCCAACCAAAATATAACACCCCACAAAAGTGCAGCGATAATGATGGGCACCATAGCCAACATAAATATCTTGCCGCTAAAAAGATCCTTTAGAGCATTCGAAAAAAAGTTACCCATTTGCGGTGATCACTCCGTTTGTTATGAGATAAAAAAGTATCAAACCAAATACTATCCTGTAGACACCAAAGGCTTTGAGCGTATAGTGCTGCACAAATATCAAAAAGAGTTTAACAGAAATATATGCCACGATAAAGCTAACCACAAAACCGACACCAAGCACCACGCCGCTTTGGTCTGCAAAGGCGTCTATATTTTTGAGCATCTCATAGCCACTTGCCGCAAACATAGTAGGAATGGCGAGTAAAAAGCTAAAATCTGCCGCAGTTTTTCGCGTAAAATTGCCGATCATTCCACCTACAATTGTAGCACCGCTTCTACTGGTGCCGGGGATCAAAGCAAATAGCTGAAATAGCCCTATTGAGACTGCCTGTTTGTAGCTAATCTTCTCTACGTTATCTACAAGTGTTGCTTTGGGTTTTTTGGCATAATAATACTCCACGACAAAAAATATCAAACCGCCTATGATAAACATCCAAGCAGAGGTAGTCACAGTAAAGAGCTCTTTGACCCGATGTCTGAGCAAAAATGCAATAACAGCAAAAGGAATAAAAGCAGCAAACACCCTCTTCCACAGCTCTATTTCACTTAGCTTGATTTTGTTTAGATATATCAACATAATAGCAAGCGTAGCACCAAGCTGGATAATGACTTCAAAGGCGATATTTTGCTCACTCTGTTGTAGTTTGAGTAAGTTGGATGTGATGATCATGTGTGCAGTAGAGGAGACCGGCAAAAACTCAGTCACCCCCTCCACAATGCCAAGTATCAAGCTGTCTATAATTGTCATATATTTGCCTTAAATATTTTTGGGAGTATTTTAGCATATTGGTGTAAATAGCTTGATTTTGTAGTCTAAATTTACTGCATAATACTATCAATTATACCTAATGTTTGACCTATTACCTGTTGATTTGCTTTTTCTATAAATTTTATTTTTCTTGAATTGTAATCGATCGACTTCATCTGTTCAGCCATAATATAGCCTGTAATATTTTCACTTTGCACTTCGATATGGATAGGAATTATGCTCCTATCCTTGTCTCTATTTCGCCGTTTACTACATCAAAAGTCACTGATGAGCCCTCCTCTACTTTGCCCTCTAGTATTAGCTCGGCTAGTCTATCCTCTACTACTTCATAGAGTGCTCTTTTTAGAGGTCTTGCACCATATACCGGATCGAATCCTGCTTCAGCGATATAGCTCTTGGCTGCAGGGGTGAGTGTGACTGTGATATCACGCTCGGCAAGTTTGTTTTGGATACTTCTAAATAGAATATCCACGATCTTGGTGATAGCATCCTTATCAAGAGGATTAAATATCACTATGTCATCAAGCCTGTTTAGAAACTCCGGCTTAAATGCAAGCTTGAGCTGATCATTGACAGCTTTGCGTCTATCTTCAGGGTCGTTAAACTCCATAATCTTGTCAGATGCTATATTGGATGTCATAATGATAATGGTATTTTTGAAATCAACCGTTACACCTTTGTTGTCGGTCAATCTACCATCATCAAGCACCTGCAACAGAGTATTGAATACATCCGGATGAGCCTTCTCTATCTCATCAAACAGCACCACTGAGTATGGCTTGCGTCTGACTGCTTCAGTGAGTTGCCCGCCCTCCTCATATCCGACATATCCTGGAGGTGCACCCACTAGTCTGCTCGCTGCGTGTTTCTCCATATACTCACTCATATCTATTCTGATGAGTGCCTTTTCGCTATCAAACAAAAACTTAGCAAGCGTCTTGGCAACTTGTGTTTTACCTACTCCGGTAGGTCCAAGGAACATAAAGCTGCCGATTGGTCTATTGATATCACTTAGACCTGCTTTGTTGCGTTTGATAGCTCTAGCAACAGCCTTGAGAGCCTCATCCTGCCCTACTACCTCTTCTCTGAGCACATCTTCTATATGAAGGATTTTATCTTTTTCGCTTTGAAGCATCTTGGTTACCGGTATGCCTGTCCAACGACTTATAATACTAGCTATCATCTCCTCATCCACTGAGTTTTTGAGCAATGTGCCCTCAGCCATCATATTGTGCCATTTGCTCTCTAGTTCACTCAGCCTATTTTGCAACTCAGGGATTTGACCATACTCTACCTCTGCAGCTTTGGCAAAATCACCATCTCGTTTGAGTATCTCGGTTTGAGTTCGCAAAGACTCTATTTGGCTCTTAACCTCTGCTATGGCGTTGAATACATCTTTTTCATTGTCAAACTGACTCTGTAGAGACATTTTTCGCTCTTCTAGGTCTGCCAGCTCTTTTTCTATCTCCTCAAGACGGGATTTGTTTTTATCACCCTCCTCCATCTTAAGAGCTTCTCTCTCTACCATTAGAGTAGATATCTCTCTTTTGACTTTGGCAAGTTCAGTCGGCTCACTCTCTATCTGCATCTTGAGCTCAGCTGCTGCTTCATCTATCAAATCTATCGCCTTGTCAGGCAAAAATCTATCGGTAATATATCTATCACTCAACTTAGCAGCCGCTACCAGTGCACCATCAGTGATAGTGACATTGTGGTGAGCCTCAAGCTTGTCTTTGATACCCCTAAGTATCTGCAAGGCTTCATTAATAGTAGGCTCATCCACTTTGACGGGCTGAAAGCGTCTCTGAAGTGCAGTATCTTTTTCGAAATACTTGCGATACTCTTTGAGTGTAGTTGCACCTATTGTGTGTAGTTCACCTCTAGCTAGTGCAGGTTTTAGGATATTGGCTGCATCCATACTGCCCTCACTGGCACCTGCACCCACGATAGTATGTATCTCATCGATAAAGAGTATCACATTTGCCGCCTCTTTAACTTCGTCTACTACGGCTTTGAGTCTATCCTCAAACTCTCCACGATACTTAGCTCCGGCTATCAATCTGGTCATATCAAGTGCAACCACTCTCATATTTTGAAGACTCAACGGCACCTCTTTATTGACTATTCTTTGAGCCAATCCCTCTACGATAGCGGTTTTACCGGTTCCTGGCTCACCTATGAGGATCGGGTTGTTTTTGGTTTTTCTGATAAGGATCTGCATCATCCTCTGGATCTCTTCATCGCGTCCGATTACAGGATCAAGCTCACCGTCAATCGCCTTTTGATTGAGATCTATTCCATATTGAGATAGTGCCTCAAGTGTCTCATCGGCACTTTGACTGTCTATACTCTTACCTCCTCTTATCGCCTCAAGTGTCTTTTTGAATTCGCTCATATCTATATATTTGCCAAGAGTCTCTCTCATAAAGCCCTCATCTGCATTCGCAAGTAGCCAAGTATCAACTGCCAAGTATTGATCGCCATTTGCAGCCATCACCCCTTCGGCATTTTGTAGACTTCTTGCAACTGCTTGTGAGAGTTTGATATTCTCTTTGTTTACAGTAGAAGCGGTTGGAAGTTTATTGGCAGCACTCTTGATCTCAAGCTCTATCGCAGCTTTGTCTGCATTCATCTTGTTAAGTGCTTGATTTAGGATTGAGTTGCTATTGGTCATCAATCCCCACAAAATATGTATCGGTGCTACTTCGGGATTTTTATTATGCAGAGCAAGAGAAAGTCCAGACTCTATCGCTCCTTGCATTTGGTTTGTCAGTTTTTCCATTATACTCATAATTGCACTCCTGTTGTTTTATTGGTATAAGTTTAACATAATGAGACAAAACATGATGCAATCTAAGTTGCAATATCAACCATTAATAGACAGTTAGTAAAATTTTACTACTATTCAGATATCAATGATATATCATCATCTAAGTGATATTTCTATAAAATTATGAACTTTTAAGGGGAATCAAAAATATGATCATAAAATATAACAAAAAATTTGCAAAAAAGTTTGCTGTTGCAATAACTACCACTCTCATGCTTGGATCAGGAACGCTATATGCAAAAAGTGACAAAGAGAGCAAACTTGCTGCATATATCAAATTTTCTCAAATACTGAATCTTGTTGAGAGCCAGTATGTCGATGACATAAACACCAGTACGCTTATTACCAAAGCGCTTAAGGGTCTGATGAGCAATCTTGATGCACACTCCGTATATATGGACGCAAAAAGCTTCAAAAACCTTAATGTCCAGACCAAAGGCGAGTTTGGCGGGCTGGGCATTGTAGTGGGTATGAGAGACGGTGCGCTGACGGTGATTGCGCCCATTGATGGTACACCTGCTTTTAGGGCGGGGGTCAAAGCTGGAGATATCATCTTAAAGATTAACAGTGAAGCAACCATTGGAATGTCCATAGATGAAGCAGTCAAGCTCATGAGAGGCAAACCAAAAACCAAAATCAAACTCACTATAGTCCGAAAAGGAGAAAGCAAACCCCTGATAATCCCTATTACAAGAGATATCATCAAGATACAATCTGTCAAAACAAAAACAATTGGCAAAGATATTCTATATATACATATTACATCTTTTGACTCCAAGGTGGCAAAAGGTGTCAAGGATGCACTCCTTAAGCATCCTAAAGCAAAGGGTCTCATTATAGATCTCAGAAACAATCCAGGCGGACTTTTGAGCCAAGCAGTCGGAACTTTGGATCTATTTATCGACAAGGGCACTCTGGTAAGTCAAAAAGGTAGAAACAAGAGCGAAAATGTTGTATATAGTGCAAAAAAATCAAACACGATAAACAAAACTATACCTATAGTTGTGCTCGTCAATGGTGGAAGTGCAAGTGCCAGTGAAATAGTAAGTGGTGCTCTGCAAGACACACATAGAGCTATTGTAGTCGGCAAAAAAACATTTGGCAAAGGAAGCGTGCAGGTGGTGGTTCCGATAGGCAACGGAGAAGGCATCAAACTAACAGTAGCAAGATATTATCTCCCCAGCGGCAGAACTATCCAAAACAAAGGCGTTACCCCAGATATTATTGTTGACTCTGGTGTTGTCAAAAGAGAGGACAACAACACATTGTCGCTCAAAGAGAGAGACCTAAAAAAGCATCTGGAAGTAGAGTTACAAAAAGTTGATCACAAAAAGGTCGATAACAATACAACTGATACAAATGCAAGCAAAAAGAGCAAAAACATAATCAGTAGTGATCAGCTGTACAAAGATGCACAACTAAAATCAGCGACTGACATACTCAAAGCTCTGATTATCACACAAAGTTCAAGGAAGGCAAAATGACCAAAACAACCCTCCTCTATGAGGGAAAAGCAAAAAAAATATGGAATACAGATAACCCGGATATTCTGATATCAGAATTCAAGGACTCGCTGACAGCATTCAACGGAGAGAAAAAATCCAGCGAAGAGGGAAAGGGGGAGCTAAACAATAAAATCTCCGCTGAGCTTTTTAGATATCTTGAGGAGGTGGGGATACCTACTCACTATATGGATATGTTGGATGAAAACCATATGCTCCACAAAAAAGCTGAAGTAATCAAGATAGAGGTAATTGTAAGAAATATTGCCACCGGAAGTCTTAGTAGAAATTTGGGCATCGAGGATAAAACTCCTCTGCCGTTTACACTGGTAGAGTTTGATTATAAAAATGATGAACTCGGTGACCCCAAGATCAATGATCAGCACTGCATGATACTAGGTCTTGTCAGAGATAAAGCTGACTTGGAGTATATCAGATATATGGCAAGACGTATCAATAAGATCTTAAGCAGTTTTTATGCTGATCTCGATATCAAACTTGTTGATTTTAAGTTGGAGTTTGGGTATGACAAATATGGAAATATTATCCTTATAGACGAGCTTAGTCCTGACAATTTCAGACTCTGGGATGCCAAAACAGATGAGAAGTTGGATAAAGACAGGTTTAGACAAGGCTTGGGTGGCTTGAAGGAAGCCTACCAAATGGTATTAGAGCGCATACAGAACAGATAAGGGGAAAAAATGAAAGCTATTGTAAATGTATATCTTAAAAACGGGGTTCTTGATCCTCAAGGCAAAGCAACACATCACGCATTAAACTCACTTGGTTTCAGCAATATTGACAATGTTCGAATCGGCAAGCAAATTGTAATGGAATTAAACAGTAATGATACCGAAAGCGCTGCCAAAGAGGTCAAAGAGATGGCAGAGACACTTCTTGCCAATACAGTAATAGAAGATTATGATATAGAGATAGTAGAATGAAAAAGCCGACTGTAACGATCTTGCAATTTCCCGGTACGAACTGTGAGTATGACACGGGGTACGCCTTTGAAAAACTTGGCTACAAGACAAATATTATTTGGCACAAAGAGGATAAAATACCCAAAAATAGCGACCTTGTTGTCATCCCAGGAGGCTTTAGCTATGGCGACTATCTGCGCTCAGGTGCAATAGCAAGATTCTCGCCCGTAATCAATTCCCTCAAAGAGTATGCCGACAATGGCGGTAAAGTACTTGGTATTTGCAACGGGTTTCAAGTACTTACTGAAATGGGGCTGCTTCCCGGAGCACTCAAAAGAAACAACAATCTGCACTTCATATCCAAGCACCAAACCGTCAAAGTCATCAACAACGATAATGATTTTTTGAACAGATGCCAAAAGGACGAAGTGCTAAACATTCCCGTAGCACATGCTGACGGAAATTACTATGTGGATGAAGACGAGCTGCAAAAAATGAAAGAGAATGGGCAAATACTGCTCCAATACTGTGATGCTGACGGAAATCCAATGGTGCTGAATGGTTCTGTAGAGCAGATTGCAGGCGTCTGCAATAAAGAGAAGAATGTATATGGTCTCATGCCGCATCCTGAGCGGGCTATAGATATTGTGCTGGGCTCTGATGACGGGGTCAAGATGCTAAAGGGCTTTTCCAAAAAATGACTTACAGGTCAATATGGCTAAAGATACTCTTTGTACTGTTTGCAAATCAATTTTTGCATGCTGATTACAGTTATAGCTATATACCTAAATTTGTATATTCGACACAGCATTTTGCCGTAACGGTTGTGGATAGCAGCGGAGATACAGAGAATAATATCTCTTTTCGTTTCGATCAGGAAAATAGTATAAAACCCCTGTCAAAAGCCCCTATCAGGGATTTGAGTGGAGGAAAAGTATTTTATACCTTTTACTTCAAAGCAGGCGACGTCGACTTTGAGATCCCCAAGCTGACAATTACCGATGAAAACGGCTCCACAACTCTTGAAAGCAGATTTATACCGGTTAGATTTTTGGATGCTTCCAAAAATAAAAATTTTTGTGGACTCATAGCATCAAACTGCAAACTTATCTCCTCACAGGTTTCAGAGTTTGATGGTCATAGCAATCTCATATCTATGGTTTTTAAGGCTACCGAGGCAAATCCTGAATATATACACATAAACGATGCCAGTGAGTCCGGCATTGAAAAACTTGACGAAAAAGGTGCGGAAGCGGTGGTTGAATATTATTTTGTTCTACCTTCGTCAAAAAAAAGCATTACTCTATCATACTACAACACTCTGCAGAATAGATTTATCCCCAAAACTATCTCTACAGACTACAGAGAAAAAACCGTAGCTGCGCAGGAGGAGCTCAATCCAAAAGATAGCGGATTTGAAAAGATCAAAAAATATGGGCTCATTCTACTCTTGATGTTTTTATTTTGGATGTTTTGGCTACATAAAGATATCTTCTTCTTGGTTATTTTTGTTCTGGTTGCGATTGTGCTGTTTGGAATATACAAACCAAAAGGAACAATATGTATTCAGGAGGGAGCTCCATTATATATAATACCTACCGAGAACAGCACTACAAGTTTCCGTGTACCAGATCAAACAACAGCAAATATACTTAACCAAAGAGGAGAGTATTATAAAGTAAATTTAAAAAATAATATTATTGGATGGATAAAAAATGAAGATCTTTGCGAAAATTAGATTTGGCTGGGGTGCATTTGTTATCGGTGCCATTGTCGGTCTGCTCATGATACCTTTGGTCTATATATTCCCGAAGCACAAAGGCATTATAATGCACAAATTAAACAGGGTTATCTTGTTTCTTATAGGTGCAGATATCAAGAAGGTTGGAGATAGAGATGAGAGGGCCAATCTTTTTATAATGAACCATCAGGGAATAATAGATATCGTCACTATGGAAGCTATTGAGAATGTTCATTGGCGATGGGTAGCCAAAAAAGAGCTGTTTGATATGCCACTGTATGGATATCTGCTAAAAGGCGGGGATATGATAAGTGTCGACAGGGAGAACAAAGCTGGATTGCGCAAGCTAATAGGTGATGTTCAAGAGAGCATCACTCAAAAAAACCGTGCTGTTGCCATCTTCCCAGAAGGTACCAGATCGGCAGATCAAACACTGCTACAGTTTAAATCTGGCACCAAACTTGTGGCACAAAAACTGGATATGAGAGTTCAGCCTATTGTCATACTTGGCAGCAAATGGGTGCTCAATGAGCACGACCAGACTGCACACAGTGGCACAGTAAAAGTAATTTATCTTGAAGCCTTCGATGTAAAAGATGAACCAAAAAATTGGTATGAGCAGGTACAGAAAACTATGCAGGAAAAAATAGATCAAGAGTATGCACAGCATGGGATTGAAAGATAAATATCAATATCTAATCTCAAATCCGTCAAAAAGAATATCATCCTCCTCTATGATCTGCATATTGATACTCTCCACGCTGCTCATCGGAGAGCCCTCCTCAAGAGCTTGCCTTACATCCTCTATCTGATCATCATAAATACGTGCGACTACTTCCACTGAACCATCATTTAGATTTTGGATATAGCCTTGGATGCCGATCCTCTGAAGAGCCTGAGAGACAAATTTACGATAGTAGACATGTTGAACTTTGCCGGATATTATAATTCTATAACTTTCCACTCATAGACTCCTTTTTTAGACTGGATAAAAATTCTATTATTCTATCATGAAATATTTTATCCTCTTCGCTGTCTATACATTCTCTGAATCTATCAAGTTGGGATATATTGATTTTGTGTGCAAATCGTGGAGTTTTTCGGATATCATTTCTGATCTTTGTAATCAGATCACTATAATCCAATCCGTTATGCTCTATAATTTTTTCATGAAACTCATGTATTGTTTCGAATAAAACTCTCGCTCTGTCCGGTTCATCTTTGTATATCTCTTGTGCTATATTTTCTATCACCTGTTTTTCACATTTTCCAATTTTTTCATCTGCCATTACAAGAAGCACGATCAGCTCTGCACGAAATTCAAGTGATTTGCTGTGATGCACTAGAAACTCCCTAAACATATTAAGGAGTTTGAATTTTAAGTTAGAAAACATATGTTAAATTTGTGGACCCGCTGAAGCCAAATTAAACTCACTGCCCTCACCGCTATATCGATCAAAGTTCTCTTTGAACATTGAGGCAAGCTTAGTCAGAGTTTTCATATACTCATCTTTGTCTTCCCAGGTTTGCATAGGGTTCAGCACATTGTTGTCCTTAACTCCATCCAGTGTTTTTGGGATACTGAGATTGAAAACCGGCAATGTATCAAACTCTGCATCATTGATAGAGCCATTGAGTATGCCTGCTATACAAGCTCTTGTATCTTTGATGCTCATTCTTTTGCCCACACCGTAAGCACCGCCTGTCCAGCCGGTGTTGACCAGATATACATTTACATTGTGTTCATCTATTTTTTCACCAAGAAGTTTCGCATAAACTGTTGGATGAAGCGGTAGAAATGCTTCACCAAAGCAGGCTGAGAATGTAGCTACCGGTTCAGTAATACCCCTCTCAGTTCCTGCCACTTTAGCAGTATATCCGCTAAGAAAATAATACATTGCCTGCTCTTTAGTCAATTTGCTTACCGGTGGCAGCACCCCAAAGGCATCAGCTGTCAAGAAGATGATATTGCTCGGATGACCTGCCTGCAGACCCTCTTGATGATTTTTGATATGCTCAATCGGATATGATACTCTTGTGTTTTCTGTCTTGGAACCATCACTATAATCAACTACTCCGGCTTCATCATAAACGACATTCTCAAGAAGAGCGCCTTTGGTAATTGCTCCATAAATCTCAGGCTCACTCTCAGAGTCAAGATTGATTACTTTGGCATAACATCCGCCCTCAAAGTTAAATACTCCATGCTCATCCCATCCATGCTCATCATCGCCTATCAAGGCGCGCTCAGGATCTGTTGACAGTGTAGTCTTGCCGGTGCCGGAAAGTCCAAAAAAGAGACAAACATCACCCTCTTTGCCGACATTGGCTGAGCAATGCATAGAGAGCTTGCCCTCAAGAGGCAACCAATAATTCATCATAGAGAATATACCCTTTTTCATCTCACCGCCATACCAAGTGCCTCCGATGATAGATATATTTCTCTCTATATCAAACAAAACAAAAACATCAGAGTGCAAACCATGCTCTTTGAAATTTTCATCAGTAGCTTTGCATCCATTATATACTACAAAGTCAGGTTCAAAATCTTTGAGCTCCTCCTCTGTAGGTCTAATAAACATATTTTTGACAAAGTGTGCCTGCCAAGCAACCTCTGTAACAAATCTAATATTTCTACGACTTGCCTTACTTGCACCTGCAAATACATCTATTACATAAATGTCTTTATTTGAGAGTTGTTTTTTGGTCAGCTCAAAAAGCTCATCAAACACCTCTCTGCTAACCGGCTGGTTGACATCTCCCCAAGCTATGTTTTTGTTGGAAGGTTCTTGATCTACAAAATATTTATCCTTTGGACTTCTACCGGTAAATATACCTGTATCACAAATCGTGGCACCTGTATCTGACATTTTGCATTCGCCATTTTCTATCTCTTTGGTGATAAGCTCATCATAATCTGTGTTATAAAATACATTACCGATATTTTCTAAACCTAATTTTTCAAGCCCTTTTGGAGTAATAGTGCTCATTTTTCCCTTCTTTGTATGGATTTAATTATTTGAATATAGACAGCAAGACACCTGCTGCCACTGCCGAACCAATGACGCCTGCCACATTTGGACCCATGGCATGCATAAGCAAAATGTTGCCCGGCTTGGCTTCGCTACCTACTTTGCTGACAACCCTTGCAGACATAGGCACAGCCGATACTCCGGCAGCTCCTATGAGTGGATTTATTGGCTCTTTTGAGAACTTATTCATCAATTTTGCCATCAAAACACCGGCTGCCGTACCTACAGAGAATGCCACAAGCCCTATTAGCATAATGCCTAAACTATCAAGCACTAAAAACTTGTCAGCTGCAAGCTTGGATCCGACTCCAAGACCCAAGAAAATGGTAACGGCATTTATCAGTGCATTTTGCATAGTATCACTCAATCTATCTACTACACCCGACTCCTTGGCAAAGTTTCCAAATGCAAATGCACCTATCAAAGGGGTGGACTCAGGCAGTATAAAGATAGAGAGCATTATCACCAATAGCGGAAATATGAGCTTCTCTTTTCTGTTGACTTTTCTTTGGACTCCCATTCTTATCTGGCGCTCCTCTTTGGTTGTCAGAAGTTTCATTATAGGAGGCTGAATGACCGGTACCAAAGCCATATATGAGTAAGCTGCCACTGCAATAGCTCCAAGCATATCGGGAGCCAGTTTGTTTGCTATAAATATCGATGTAGGACCATCTGCACCACCAATAATACTGATAGCTGATGCGGAACGCAGATCAAAACCTAGCGCAACAGCACCTACGAGTGAGCCAAATATGCCAAATTGTGCTGCACCCCCCAAAAGTGCTGTTTTGGGATTTGCAAGCAGAGGTCCAAAGTCCGTCATAGCTCCTACTCCCATAAATATCAAAAGCGGGAAAAACTCATTGGCAATACCCATGTTGTAAATCACGCCGAGCATTCCATCCGGTCCCGTCATGTGCGCCAGCGGAATATTGGCAAGAAGTCCTCCAAAAGCAATAGGCAGCAGAAGCAGAGGCTCAAATCCTTTGGCTATAGCGAGATAAAAAAGCACAAAAACGATCGCAAACATAATTATGCGACCAAATGATGATTCAAAAGCCCCAAGTTTTTTGACATTGCCTGCCGGATCAACAGAAATCTCATTGTCATGAGTATTGAATATTGCATAAAGCCCGGTTGTTTTCCAAAAACTTGCTGCCAACTGAGTCAATGTCTTATGCTCGTATTTTGCATGTTGCACCACCTGCTTTGATTCTATAGATACCCTCTCCTCTTTTGCCTGTACAGCAATAGTTGAGGCAAATAATGCGATCAATAGCAGATACACTATCTTTCTAAAATTCATATAACGACCTATGATATGGTTGCCAAAAGTTGACCATCATGCACTGCATCATTTGGCTTGACATTGATTGAGGCTATTGTACCGGCGCTTGGTGATGGAATCTCAATCTCCATTTTCATCGCCTCCAAGATCATTATCACCTCACCCTCTTCAACTTTGTCACCGACATTTTTGACAATCTTCCATACATTGCCCGGAGTCTGAGCCAATACCTCTACAGATCCTTTGCCGCTTGCAGGTGCCTCCTGAGTCTGCACAGGTGCAGCAGGAGCACTCTGAGGAGTCGATGCTGACGGAGTTACTTGGATATCACCATCACCCTCTGCCACCTGAACGCTATATTTTTTGCCATCCACTACTACTGTATAATTTCCTGCCATTTCTGCTCCATTACAATCATTTTCACCTTTTCTTACCATCAAAGGAGATTCACCTTTGAGGAACGCAATACCCTTTTTGTCACAAGAAGCCGCAATAAATATATTTTCATCACTGCTCTCGATACCCTCTTGATTGAGAATATCTCTCCAGTATGAGATTGATTTTTCTACATTTCTATCGGCTATATCGAGGGGATTTTCTGTAGTAGGCTCCAGATCCAGCTTGGCAGCTGCAAGTGCCACTATTTCAGGATCCGGCTCAACAGGAGTCTTGCCAAACCTGCCAAGTACCATCTTGCCATATCCCGGGGTAATCTCTTTCCAAGGACCAAACATCACATTTGCATAGGCCTGCTGCCAGTAAAATTGGCTCACAGGGGTCACTGAAGTGCCGTATCCGCCTCTCTCTACCACCTCTTTCATAGCATCTATCACCTCGTCAAATCTATCAAGGTTGCCATTGTCACGCATCATTTGTGTATTGGCAGTCAATGCTCCTCCAGGCATAGGAGATAAAGGAATAAGAGGATTGACGCTTTTTGCTTCAGGCGGCATAAAGTAATCTTTGAGTGCGTTTTTGAGTTCTCTTTCATACTTAATAATCTTCTTCATGTCCAGATCGCCAAGATTATAATTTGTTCCCTTGACCGCATGAAGCATAGTCATAATATCCGGTTGTGAAGTTCCGCCGCTTACCGGAGCCGCTGCAAGATCAATGCCATTTGCTCCACCCTCCAAAGCTGCAAGATAACTGGCTACACTGACCCCCGCCGTCTCATGAGTATGCATACGAATATGTCTCTCTTCACCCAGAAGATTTCTTGCCATCGTAATAGTTTCATAGACCTTGTTTGGAGTGGAAGTACCGGATGCATCTTTGAAACACACACTCTCAAACTCTATACCGCTATCAAGTATATCTCTAAGTGTTTTCTCATAAAAGGCTACATCGTGAGCCCCTTTGCATCCCGGAGGCAGATCCATCATAGTGACAACTACCTCATGACTCATGTCATACTCAATAATTCGATCTGCACTATACTTCAAATTATTTACATCATTCAATGCATCGAAGTTTCTGACTGTAGTAGTTCCATGCTTGGCAAAAAGCTTGGCAAAAAGATCTATTATCTCTCTGCTTCCGGTATCAAGCGTGACGGTATTGATACCTCTGGCAAGCACCTGAAGATTGGCATCCTTGCCTGCTGCTTCTCTAAACTTGTCCATAATCTCAAAAGGATCTTCCTGCAAATAAAACACAGGAGTCTGAAAGCGAGCTCCGCCGCCAAATTCAAAATGTGTAATCCCTGCTTTTCTGGCAGCATCTACTGCCGGAAGAAAATCCTCCATGAGAACCCTGCCGCCAAATACTGACTGGAAACCATCTCTAAAACTGGTATCCATCACATCTATATATTTTTTAGCCATTTGAAACCTTTGAAGTATTGGATTTTCGGAATTCTGATACTGCAGCAATAACAGCGGCTACACGTGCACTCTCATCGTCATCTGTTGTCTTTTCGGAGATGCTCGTTTCTGCTGCCGCCTCTTCCGGAAAATACTTACCGATAAGCTTTGTCTGCAACTTAACAGCTACAACCATAATATATAAGAAGAGGTATACTACACCCATTCCGAGCACCATGAATTTAAGTGCTTCGCCTATAAGATTGATTTCCATAACGGTCGCTATTCCTTCTCTCAATTGGATATCAAATTCTAACCATTTTTTAACTTGGCTATCCTTAATCTAAGCTCTATTTTCTTCTTTTTTTTCTTTTATTTTTGAAGGTTTGTTTCTCTTCAGCCTCATAGCTGTTTATCATTGCCTTTACATCAGACTCGCTATAGCCTATTTGAACACCCAAGCCTGCTTGCTCCTGTGAAATCATATATGACAAAGCCTTTTTGATAAAGAGTGCCTGATCCATATTTGACAATTTTGCAAGTGCCAAATCTATCTCCGGATTGATTTGTGTCTCTTCAAGTTTTTGCAAAATGAAGTTTATAGATTCATCAGACAAAGCTCCGCTCTCAAGCTTCAGCGTATCCAGATGCATATCTGCACCTACATCCTTTTGTATTCTTTGCAACTCTCTAAATTCATCAGTTGTTACCAGCGTGATCGCCTGACCGGATCGCCCTGCTCTGCCTGTTCTGCCGATACGATGCACATAGCTTTGGGGATCAAACGGTATATGGTAGTTAAATACATGAGTTACCCCTTTTACATCCAAACCCCTTGCTGCAACATCTGTAGCCACAAGTATTTTTGTCTCTGATCTTCTGTATGATTTGATGACGGCATCTCTATCTATTTGCTCCATATCTCCATGCAATCCTTGTGCCGCGAAGCCCTGGGCGCTTAGGTGCTCTGCTACCCTATCTACCTCACGCTTCATGCGACAAAATATTAGGCATTTATCATAATCTTCGCTCTCCAACAAATTTACAAGTGCAATATCTCTTTGACTCTCATCTATGACCATATATCTTTGCTCTATGACATTATTGGTAGTTGCTTCATCATCACCTACCACCGAGACAAATTCCGGATCATAGAGTATCTGATCGGCAAGCTGTTTGATGGGCTCTGGCATTGTAGCAGAAAAAAGAAGTGTCTGGCGATTTTGCGGGATATAGTCAAATATCTCTTTGATATCATCCAAAAAGCCCATATCTAGCATCTCATCTGCCTCATCCAACACTACTATTTCGGGGTTAAATATATCAATTTTGCCTTTTTTGTATAGATCTTTTAATCTACCCGGAGTCGCTACGACTATCTGCACACCCTTGTGGATGAGTGCAATTTGCCTGCCGTAACCTACGCCTCCATACACCGTCAATGTACGAATACCTGCAAATCTGCCCAAATGATAGAGCTCATCGCTGACTTGTGTGGCAAGCTCTCTTGTAGGGGTGATCACAAGTGCACGCTCTATCTCCCCTTTTGCAATCTTATCCATTATCGGAAGTCCAAAAGCAGCTGTTTTGCCGGTGCCGGTATGGGCTTGTCCTACCAGATCCTGACCATTGGCTATGATTGGAATCGCCTCTTTTTGTATAGGGCTTGGCTCCTTGAAGCCTGCAATCCTCACCCCTTTGGCGAGATCACGATGAAAATCTAAATCTTGAAATGTCATTATCTACCTTTTGAAAGGTCGGCAACATAATATCACGAAGCTCTCGCCTCACTACGGTGCTAACCCGTATGTCCAAGTATCACCTGAACTTGAAAGAGACATCTTAAATGCCTCTGTCAAACTCATTTTATGGAGTATTATACTCTTTTTATTTGAAACTATATCATAGATGCAAAATAGCTCTCATCTTTTTGGAGCAACTCTTTGGGAGTGCCCTCATCTATCAATCTTCCATCCTCCAAAACATATATATACTCTGCACTCTGAATAGTGCTGAGTCTATGAGCTATCGTAATGACTGTTTTTGGTTTGAGATAATCATGCAACTGAGCAAAAAGCTTAGCCTCTGTGTGCACATCCAAAGCTGAAGTAGACTCATCAAATATCACCACCTCAGGATCGATAAGTATCATTCTTGCTATCGCCACCCTTTGACGCTGACCACCGCTTAGTTTGATACCATCTTTGCCCACTATTGTATCAAGCCCATTTTGCAAACTATCAACTACACCTGAGAGCTGTGATATCTCTACTGCATTTGCTAATTGCTCATCTGAAAAGCTATCACCAAGAGTTAGATTGAATCTCAATGTATCATTGAAAAGTTTTGGATGCTGCAATATCATATGCACATGGGCTCTGACGGTAGATAGATTTATAGATCTGTTGCTTACATTGTCATAAAAAATCTCACCGTTGCTCAGAGGGTAAAATCCAGCGATAATATTTGCAAATGTAGTCTTGCCTGAGCCGCTTGCACCGACAATAGCTACCTTTTTTCCTTTTTTAATATCAATACTAATATTTTTTAATATATTTTTATCTTTATGATAGCCAAAATTCAAATCTTTTGTCTGTATAGATACAGCTTCTTTGCCCTCAAATGGATCAACAGGATTCAAAACCTTTGGCTCACTCTCCATATCAAATATACTATTGATCCTTTTGCAGGCTGCTTTTGCATTTGCTAGTGCATATTGGAAGTTTATGATATCTTGAGTAGGAGTCATCATTATCCACAGATAGCCAAATATCGCCAGCATCAATCCGACACTCAAACTGCTGTATGCAACGGCAAGTATGCTTACTGCCCTAAAGAGTTCATATCCGCCCAAAAATATCAAAAATGAGAGTCTAATCGCTCTTTCACTCTTGTAGCCAAAGCGTATCGAAGTATCTCTAAGAACCAATGCCCTTTGCTCTACTCTATCAAAAAAGAACTGCTCTTTGTTGGCTGCTTTGACTTGATGAAACAGATCCAAAGTCTCTGCAAGGGTGGATTGAAATATCTCTGTTGCACTGTTTTCCTGCCGCTTCAGTCTGCCGACATTTCTAGCCAGCTTTGCCGTAAAAAGCACTACGATTGGATTGGTTACAAGTATAAAAATAGCAAGCTTCCAGTGAATAGCAAGCAAAACAATAGCAGTAAACAGCAAGGTCAATATAGATATGATAAATTTGCTGACAGTCGTGCCTATAAAGCTATCGATTGTCGATATATCGGTTACCAGCTTGGAGGTGATAGCTCCTGCACTCATCGTCTCATACTCTTTGAGAGTGGCATTTTGCAGATGCGACACTGCTCTTTTGCGAAGCTTGTATGAGATATCTTTGGATATTGACAAAAATGTCTTGACCTGAGCTACATTTAGTATCCAGCCCAAAAATCGAAGCAGCAGCGTCAACAGCAAGAAAAAGATAACATATCCCGTTAGAGACAATGGAGCAATATGCTCAGCAACCCATCCGGTCATAACTGCCTTTTTGTGCAACAAAAGCTCATCTACAAGGATTGGGATAAATAGCGGTATAGTCACCGTCATAAGCGTTGCCAAAATGGCAATGATATTGCCCAAAATAAGCTCTTTTTTGTAGCCCAGAGCCTCTTTTAGGGTATTCTTTATACTGCAGTGTCGGGTCATAATATTTCTAATATTTTTCTCAGATCTTTGACATCTACAGTGTGTGTGGCTGCTTTTTTCAGTATCTCTCTTGCGTTAAATGCAACTCTTATGTCGGCATGGGCAAACATGCTCAGGTCATTGGCGCCGTCACCCACGACAAGCGTATCCTCTCTACCTATACCCATAAGTTTTTGGAGTCTGAGCAGCATATCACCTTTGGCATCGCCATACATCATCTCTCCGCCTATTTCGCCCGTGAGATACCCATCTGGATCGACATACAAAAAGTTGGCAAAATCTGCATCCAGCCCAAGCTTTTTTGCCATAGGTTCAGTCGCCTGTCTGAATCCTCCGGAAAAACAAACCACCTTGTATCCCTGCTCCTTGAGTCCATCCACAGCCTCTTGTGCACCCGGCATCATCGGCAGATTGTCACATATCTCTTTGGCAATATTGACATCAAGTCCTTTGAGCAGTCTGCCTCTGGAGATAAGTGCCATAAAAAAATCCAACTCTCCCGCCATAGCCTGCTCGGTGATGGCAGCTACCTCTGCCTCCAAACCAAGAGGTCTGGCAAAAAAATCGATAGTCTCGCCATCCATCAATGTAGAATCAAAATCCAAAACTGCCAATTTTGCCATACCATGCACCTCTATGCAATATTTTGGTAAAATTATAGCAAAATTGACAAAGAGATGGCTATGTTTGATAAATTTTGCAAAATACTTACCGGTGACGATAGATTTATTTCGGTGGAGATCACACCGCCTCACGGTGCATCCATCAAGGGTATCATTGATAAGATAGAAGATATTGGGCTGGATAAAAAAGTGACGGCATTTAGCTGTACGGACAACCCCCTGGCAAGACTCAAAATGAGTGGACTTCTATCTGCTATAAAGATCCAAGAGAGATTTGGCAAACCTGTAATCACTACTATGAGTATGAGGGATAAAAACAAGCTATCTCTGCAGTCTGACCTGCTTGGTGCCAATGATTTTGATATCAGGCTGATTCTGGCTCTGACCGGTGACCCTGCCAAGCTCTCGGATCAACCGGAGGTCAAGGGGGTGCTTGAGCGTGACTCAACGCTTCTTTTGAGTATCATTTATAGGCTCAATAACGGTATGGATTATTCAAACAGCGAGCTTAGCCCCAAACCAAAACCGATCTACCCTCTTGCCGTGAGTGATGCTTATGCCAAAAATATGAAAAATCTCCAAAAGAGAATGCTCAAAAAGCTAAACTACGGTGCAAGAGCTATCATCACACAACCTGTATATGATACAGATAATGCAAAATTGCTGCTTGAGATATTTGAAGAGGCAAAAGAGCAAAGTATCAGAGAGACTGCAAAAGAGGCTCAGCTTGTGCTGGGGCAATTTCCAATTGTAAGTGCGCGTACGGCAACCTTCATCAATGACAAGGTCCCCGGTATCAAGGTGCCAAAAGAGATAATAGATGAGATGAATCTTGCTGCTATGGATGGAGCAAAAAATGAGCAAAAAGTGGGCTTTGAGCTTTCAAAAGATATATTAGACAGCATAATGAATCTACATCCAAAAGTGCATCTAATGACTCATAACAGATTTGATCTTTGCGATAAGCTTATAGATTGATTTAACTCTCTTTGTATCTACATTTTGTTAGAATTGTGCTTTTAGAGTTTGGGGGGCATGTGACCCTGGTGGGCACCCCGGGCTTCAAACCCGCGTGTCTGGGCGGTTGACCGTCTGGAGGGAGGTTCGATTCCTCCGCCCTCTCGCCAACATAAATCTATTTTTATAGCACACCCTTAGTACTTGGAACACCCGCTCGTTCATTTGGAGTGATAGCTCTTCTGAGTGCTACTGCAAAGGCTTTGAAGGCTGCCTCTATGATGTGATGTTTGTTTTTGCCTCTGTTGTATATCAGATGCATTGTCAGTGGCATATTTGAGCTCAAAGCCCTAAAAAACTCCTCCACAAGCTCTACATCAAATTCGCCTACTTTGCCGCCAATTGGCATCTCATAGACCAAAAATGCTCTATTGCTCAAATCTATATCGCAACTGACACTTGCCTCATCCATCACCACCGTGGCATTGCCGTATCTCTCTATCTTTTGAACCGGATATATCGCTTCGCCAAGAAGTGACCCTATCACTATACCTATATCCTCTACACTATGATGAGCATCTATATGCAAGTCGCCCCTGCACTTGACATCCAGATCCAAATAGGCGTGTTTGGCAAATGCCTCCAGCATATGATCCAAAAAGCCTATTCCGGTATCGATATCGCTCTTTCCCTCGCCATAGAGTCTCAATCTGACCGTGATTTGAGTCTCTTTCGTATCTCTGCTTTTTTCTATCATCATTTTCTCCTATGGTCTAATCAAGAAGCCGCTAATTCCATTTGTCGACTTGAAGTCATTTGCCTCATCTTCTGAGCCAAACCCTGTCACCCATACCCTATACAAAGGTGCACCGTCCACATCAAACTTCTTTATGATCACTTTTCTATCCGGACTGATAGCTTGATATTTTTTCTGATATATTACAGCACCCTCATATCGCCTAAATGCGCCGACCTGAATAGCAAAGTTTGTCAAGCGAACAGCCGGCAAAGATGCAGCCGAAGCAGCTTTTGGCTGACTCGGAGTGGCTTTTGGGATATGATATATCTTGCCGGCAAACCCAAGCACCGTTAGCTTGACCGGTGCGATACCGCTTTTGTCCAGTCCTATCGCTTTGCCCGCTGCGTATGAGCAGTCAAGTATCCTGCCGCTTACAAAAGGTCCTCTGTCATTGATGCGCACCACTACACTCTTGCCGTTTTTTAGATTTTGCACTCTGACCATAGTATCCATTGGCCAGGTCTTGTGAGCGGCCGTCATGCCATACATATTGTATCGCTCACCGTTGCTTGTCTGATGACCGTGAAAGTTTGGTCCATACCAGCTTGAGACCCCTCTCATCGTATCACCTACTCTGACATATGTTGGTCTATATCTTTTGCCGTGAACCGTGTATGGTCGCATAGTGGCTTTATATCTTGCTTTGCTCGTGTGGTATCTTTTTTGAGAGCATCCGCTCAGAAGCAGCAGCATAAAAAGTAGTGGCAAAAACAGTAATCTGATTTTCATATTTTCATCTTTTCTCATTTTTTAATATCAATTATACATAACTATTTATTAAAAAGCACTAATCTGTAGTCGGTATCATCAAAATTGTCCCTTTTTTAAGCTTGGGGCTTGATAGTTCGTTGATAATGATTAGATCCATAGGAGTTACTCCATACTCTCTCGCTACAGATTTGACACCATCTCCCTCTTTGACAACATGGGCGATCAGCTTATCATAGCCATTGGCAGCAAATATCTCTTTGACCGTAGGAGGCTTATAAAAGGCTTTATATCTGCCAAAAAGCTCTTTGGGGATCTTGACTTGAAGCACAAACATATCTTTGGGGATGATATAGTCATGTAGTTGTGGATTCATATCAAAAAACTTGTCAAGTCTCATATGAAGCTTCTCTACAAAATCCATCAAGTCGGTTCCGGCATAAATGTTTACAAATACTTTGTCATCTATAATTTTCTTTTTGAGTTTTTGATCCTCTCTGTTGTCACTTTTGACAATATGTTCGCCCATCATAGAGAGTAGTATGATCTTTTGCAGATAGCGTCTCGTCTCAAATGGTATATACTGCTTTTTTGGATCCATCAGCACTTCAAAACTATCACTTCTTGCCCTTTTGATAGATCTTGCTATTCTACCCTCGCCTGCATTGTATGCCATCATCACCAGATACCACTTGCCAAATTTTCGATAAAGCGCCCTTATGTATCTCATCGCTGCATTTGTAGATGCAAGAGGATCATATCTTTGATCTACATATCTGTTTACCTTCAGCCCATACAGCTGTGCCGTAGCAGACATAAACTGCCACATACCGGCTGCTTGCTTGCTTGATTTTGCATTGGCTTTGAAACCAGACTCGGTCATAGACATATAGATAAAAAGATGACTCAATCCACCCTTGGCAAGCATATCGCCAAAAATGGGCATAATTTTTTTGCCCCTTTTGGTGGAGTTGATATAAAATCGTCTAAATTTATTCTCATTTTTGGTAACAAAATTGACAAAATCTGAATTTGCAATATAGCCCTTATCTATATCAAGCTGAGACAATACATACTCATAGCTTGGATATTTTTGGGCGATATTTAGTGCATCTGTAGTGCCAAGCAACAACAAAAGCAACAAGATAATTTTGCGCATCATATACCAAATAGTCTCATAGCATTTTTTGTGGTCAAATCCTCTATCTCAGCTCTGCTTAGTTGGCTAAGCTCTGCCATCTTTTCGGCTACTAGAGTGCAGTATGCCGGCTCGTTTCGCTCTCCTCTATGAGGATGCGGAGTCAGATATGGACCGTCAGTCTCTATAAGGAGCTTATCTTTTGGAAGTCTTGGGTATATCTCCACAAGCTTCTTGGCGTTTTTAAATGTCAAGACACCGCCGATACCAAAGTAAAATCCTCTATCAGATAGCTTGACGAGCTCATGATCTGCATTGAAGCAGTGCAAAACTCCACCCCGCTCTCCTGCCAAATCCTCTAAAATCGCCTGAGAGTCTCTGCTTGCATCTCTTATATGTACGATAAGCGGCTTATCGTAGCTCTTGGCAAGCTCTATCTGATCTACAAAGATTCTCTTTTGTAGCTCTTTTTCCTTGGCGATCTCATCTTCATCTTTTGGCAATCTAAAGTAATCAAGCCCACACTCACCTACCGCCACACACTTTGGATGCACGATATACTTTTCAAGCAGTGCTCTATCATACTTTTTGGCTTCATACGGATGTACCCCTACTGCAAAATAGACATCATCATACTCTTGTGCGATTCCCACGGCTCTCATCAATGTATCGGGATCGGCAGCCGGGACTATAAACTTCTCGACTCCATTTTGTTTGGCTCTATTTATCACCTCATTTAGATCATCCTTGTATCTCTCATCATCCAAATGTATATGTGTATCTATAATCATAACTATCACCGCCTACTCTATCATTTTTTTGGCCAAAGCCACAGCTTCATCTGTCGGCATCTGGCCACCTATGATACGCGATATCTCTTTTACTCTTCCATCTTTGTCAAGCACCTTGGCAATGCTTTTGCCGTCGCTCTTCTCTACCAGAATATGTTGGTTTGCTTTGGATGAAAGATGCGGCTGATGCGATATGGCAAATATCTGATAGTGCTCGGCAAGCCTAGATAGCATATCGGCAATTGCGATAGACTCATCGCCGCTGACATTGGCATCTATCTCATCTAGGATGATCACTCCCTCTTTTGTATCAGAACTGCGCAACGAAGCAACCATTAGGGACAATCTGAGTCTATTAAATTCGCCTCCGCTTAGCGTAGAGGTCTGAGAGCCGTCAAGGGCGATATCGACACTGCTTATGCCATCGCGGGCGAGTTCAGTCTTCTCAAACACAAAATGCATTTTAGGGAGTTTGAGCTTGGATAGATACAGATTGATATCTTCGGCAAGTTTTTCAGAATTTTTTATACGTTTTTCATGGATACTCTCTGCTAGTTTCTCCAGCTCTTGACGCTCTGACTCTACAAAACTTTCAAGCTCACTCTTGTCACTCTCTATATGCTCATAACTCTCCAGCTCTTGAAGCTTTCGCTCTCTGTGCTCAAGCGCATCCTCGATAGATCCGTATCTGTTTTTGAGTTCGTTTAGCTTCTCTAATCTATCAAGCATCTGCTCTACATCCATCTCTTCGAGTTCTGCTGCCAGATCCCTGCTCTGCTCAATATCTGATCTAAGTTGGTTGAGTGCATCCCACATATAGCTGCCATCCTTCTCAATAAGATCAAAAAGTGTGCCAATGCTGCCTTCAAGTGCAAATATCTCATCTACCTGCGAAGCTGTTTCATTGATCTTATCGACTTTGGAAAGCTTTTTTTTGAGCTGCAGCAGCTCCTCCTCTTCGCCTATCTTTGGGTCTATCTCATCTATTTTGTTCACCTCAAACCTGGCAAACTCTATCAGATCAAACAATCTCTTCTCATCATCCAATATTTTTTGGAGTTTGGCTCTTTTTCTTTGGAAGATATCATATCTGTCGGCAAAATCTGTCAAATCCTTGCCGTATGCACTGTTGTTTGATACTATAAATCTATCTATTGCCTCTATTAGCTTGTCGCTCTCAAAGCCACTTTTGTCTCTGACGCTAAGATAGTTTATGTATGGAGAGAAGAGCTCTTTAAGCATTTTTCTTGAAATATTCTGCTCATTTAGATAGTATCTGACTCTATCCTTTTTGATAGTTTTGATAATGCTCTCATTCTCTATTTCAAACTGCTCACTCTCGAGCATCTTTGGCTTTTTTATCTCTACTTCACACAGGCTGGATTCTGCATTTGTTACACCAAAAGCAGCCAATACTGCCCCCATCAAAACTGATTTGCCGGCTCCTGATGGACCGCTAAACACCACCAGAGAGTCGTCAAATTCCAAATCCACACTCTCAAAACCTATCAGCTCCTTAAGATACAATCTCTCTATCAAAGCCTGTCTCCCCAGTGAAGTTTTTCCCTGAGAACATTAAAGTAGTTTCTCTCTTTGCGGTGCAACAGTCTGGCTCCCTGTTTGGCTCCGCTGATATGCACTGCATCACCCTCCTCCAGCTCATACCTCTCCTGTCCGTCAATACTTGCTATCGCATCATACTTTTGAGCGTCAAACTCTATAGCAAAGTCCGCCGGCACCACCAAAGGACGCTGATTGGTCAAGGAGTGTGCCATTACGGGGGTGATTATGAATGCTTTGGTCAAAGGATAGACCACCGGACCGCCTGCTGCTAGGTTGTAAGCAGTAGAGCCGGTAGGTGTCGATATGATTATGCCGTCCCCTCTGTAGCTGTTAAATCTCTGCCCATCGATATAGGCATTGACCTGAATCATCTTGGATGGTATTGGGCTGGTGATCACTACATCATTTAGGGCGAAAAAATCTATTCTTTCGCCCGATTTTTTGTCAATATGTCCGGAGATCATCATCCTCTCATCTATGCGATAATCGCCTACAAAAAGCATATCCAAAAATTTATCTACCTCAGTGAGTGTCACATCAGCCAAAAATCCCAAATTGCCGGCATTGATACCCACTATCGGCTTGTGATATTTGTAGCTTCTTCTAACAAGCGACAAAAGTGTGCCATCGCCACCCAAAGATACCAAAAAATCAGCTTCTACGCACATTTTATCAAACTCTACTCCATCTTTGGAGCCTATAAGCTTTGCCGAATCATCAGCCAACATTACCTCAATACCGTGATCCTCAAAGCTCTTCTTGATATTATAAAATATAGAGCCCATATCACTGCTGTCGGGCCTAAGTATAAAGCCAACTTTTTTTATCTCTTTAAGTCTTTCTCTCTGCATTTTATACAACTTGATATTGGGATTGATTACTAAAAACTGATTATACAATAAAAGGTTAAAAATACAATTTTTTAGATAAAATGTCCATCAAATAAACTCATTTGTTTAAGGAACATTAATGTCTGATTCAACTACAAACAGCGGCTGCAAAAAAGCCTATATCACTACACCTATATACTATGTCAACGATATACCTCATATCGGACACGCCTACACTACCGTAATCGCCGATACTTTAGCTATCTATTCTCGTATGGTTGGGCTCGATACATTTTTTCTCACCGGCACCGATGAGCATGGTCAAAAGATAGAAGAGGCTGCAAAAGCGCGCGGCAAAGCCACACAAGAGTATGCCGATGAGATATCAGGCAAATTTAGGGCATTGTGGGATGAGTTTGATATAAGCTATGACAAATTTATCAGAACTACCGACGAGGAGCACAAAGAGGGAGTCAAAGCAGCCTTCAAAAAGATGTATGACAAAGGCGATATTTACAAAGATGTTTACAAGGGTCACTACTGCATCTCATGTGAGACATTTTTCCCAAAGACACAGCTTGTAGATGATGAGTTTTGTCCAGAGTGCGGCAAGCCTACATCTATCGTAGAGGAGGAGAGCTATTTTTTCCGTCTCTCAGACTATCAAGAGAAGCTCCTAAAGTGGTATAGCGACAATCCGGAGTGCATACTTCCAAAAAGCAAGAGAAATGAGGTGATCAGGTTTGTCGAATCTGGACTTGAGGATCTATCTGTTACTCGAACCAGCTTTGATTGGGGCGTTCATCTGCCTGATGAGATCAATGATCCCAAACATGTAATGTATGTATGGCTTGATGCTCTGATGAACTACCTCACTGCACTTGGATACGGCACAGATGAGGCAAAGATGGATTATTGGCCTGCTCGTGTGCATCTGATAGGCAAAGATATACTCCGCTTCCATGCTATATATTGGCCTGCCTTTTTGATGAGTCTCGATATGCCTCTACCAAAACATGTGGCTGCACACGGATGGTGGACACGCAACGGCGAGAAGATGTCCAAATCCAAAGGCAATGTGGTCAATCCAAAAGAGGTGGCAGATGCTTATGGATTGGAGAATTTCCGCTACTTTATGCTTAGAGAGGTGCCGTTTGGCGGGGATGGCGATTTCAGCCAAAAGGCTCTGATGGATCGTATCAACTCAGATCTTGGCAATGACCTTGGTAATCTACTAAACCGTCTCATCGGTATGAGCGGCAAATATTTTGATGGTAGAGTCGATAGCGCCAATACCGCAAAATATTACCAATCCGAACTAGATGCCCTCCATGAGAGTATGGACAAACTTGAGCCTCTTCTGTTTGAGATGCAGATACACAGATACCTCGAAGAGTTATGGAAGCCGCTTGCCATAGCAAACAAAGCGATAGATCAGTATCAGCCTTGGACACTGATGAAAGAGGATCGCCAAGATGAGGCGATGGCACTCAATGGACTAATCGCTACTATTCTTGCAAATGTAAGCATAATGCTTCATCCCGTGATGCCAAAAACTACAGACAAGATAGCCTCAGCACTAGGTTTTGAGATCAATAAAGATAGCTATGAGTGGTTTGTCAAAGATAAAAAACTATCCAAAGAGTTTGTAGTCGAAAAAATTCCGCCGCTCTTTCCTCGTATCGAAGAGGCTATTTTGGAGGAGAAGCAAACTCAAACAAAACCACAAACAAAAGAGAAACCAAAAGATGAGCCAAAGGATGATGGTGTTGCCCTTATTGGCATAGATCAATTTTTCCAAACTTCTATGAAAATAGGCACCGTTATAGAGGCTTCAGAGGTGCCAAAGAGTAAAAAACTGCTGCTTTTGAAGGTGGATCTAGGAGATGGGGATATCAGACAGGTAGTATCGGGTATCAAAGAGTGGTATACTCCACAATCACTTGTAGATACGCAAGTTTGCCTAGTAGCCAATTTAAAACCCGCCAAATTGATGGGAATCAAAAGCGAGGGTATGGTGCTTGCTGCCAAAGATGATGACGGATTGGTATTGATCCGCCCCGAAAAGCCCAAAAAAGCCGGCACGGCAGTTAGCTAATGAAAATAGATGATATCCTAAACCTAACTGACGGAGAGCTGCAAAACACCCCCCATATCAAAGCCATAGAGAGTGCGACAACTTTTCCCTCCAAGGTGACTCTGGGGGATCTATTTTTTGCTCACGACAATGCAGACATAGCCTCTGCTATAGACAATGGAGCATATGGTATCATCTATGAAGGCGATGTCAAGATCACCGACGATGAGATAGCGTGGATCAAAGTTGACTCCGTAAGAATCTCTGCTTTTAAGCTGCTTAGATATGTTTTGCTCAGCAAAGAGGCGGATTTTTATCTGCTAAATCCTCATGAAATGAGCTTTTTTAGGCAAATTACTACCCAAAAAAGCGGCATTACATTTCTATCAAATGAGTGGCACAAAGCATTTGAGCAGATACTCAATAGCGACTCGTATCTATTTGTCTCTACCGACAAAGAGCTACTCTCTTTGATCAAAACTCCTACACCCACACTTGAAGAGACGGCTGAGGGGTATGCGATATCCGATACACTATTTAGAAGCACCTTTAGAGTAGGAAAATATGTTTACCAGGATCTAAAGATGGCTCCCTTTCATCTGGATCATCTACTCAAAGTCGTCCATCTATGTCAAAAGCACGAGATCCCCTACTCCATAGAACGCATAGGCTACACCAAACACTTTATGCCTCTATATATAGACAACAATCTACACACCGTCTCGCAGGGTGCTAGCGACAAAGTTTTGATATTTACGGACAATATCGAAGATATAGTCAAAGCCAGAGAGTATATAAGATATCAGACCACTTGGGTCAAAAGCATCGTGCTCACTCCACCAAAGACAAAAGTAGAAAATGTAGATCGTCCATATTGGTTTGAAAGTGTAGAGCAAGCCAGAGAGATACTGACAGCCACTCACTACAACTATGCCTTTGTATACTCTTTGGACAAAGATCTGTTCAAAAGCTTTGAAATAGACAAAGAAGAGTATGGACTTTTTTGAATATACAAACAGAATAATTGATTTGGCAAAGATCAGATACCCTCTATTTGCACTCTTTCTTCTCTCGTCACAGATATCATCGGCACAGTTTTTTGAAGCTGAGGGCAGTGACTTGCTGATGGGAGTTGGTCCCTCGCAAATAGCCAAGGGTGGAGCCGTGGTGGCTTCTGTCAATGATATATACTCTATATACTGGAATCCGGCTGGTCTAAGCGATATCAACTCGACCCAAATTGCCGTTGCGGGGCAATTAAACAGACCGTTAGCGCATCTGAGTTTTGCAGGTGCAGCGTTTGCATTGCCATATCTCAAGGCTCTTGGATTCAAAGCTACGGCAGGAGTCGCTTTTATTCCAAGAGTATACTTCAAAGCGGATGGCACATTCAAGTCAAATGAGCTTAAAACATCATTTCTCAGAACTGCACTACCCGGCATGTCCGGCGGCTTTACCGGAAAAATTGACTCAGAGACAAATGATTACAGGATAGGCTTAGGCGGCTATTTTGAAAAATTGCCAAGTCTTAAATTTGGAGCATCATTAGGCAGAGTCAAATGCCATACACTCTTTTCCGGTTACAGAAGCGATCCGGCAGATCCTATAGATATGAATGTGCATGCTGACGCGTGGGCTGCTGATGTGGGAATAATATATAAACTAAATGACAATCTTAGTTTTGGGGCGGTACTCAAGCATATCAACGGAGAGTTGGATGTCAAAACAGTTACCAAACATAAGTATAGTTCAAACAAACGGCATTTCAAGGCAAAATTTATCAAAGATCTCAATATAGGAGTCAACTACCGTCTCTCAGAAAAATGGGAATTTGGGTTGGGCTACGAGATGATGTATGGAAAATACAGCATGAATCAGTTTGACTTTCAACTAATTCGGTTTTATGGGGCATACCACAGCGGACATTATAGTTATCATTTGGGATTGATCGCACCTCTGAAGATCAAAACTGATACTATCAAAGAGTTTAAGCTTCCTTTTCCTGTCATGCCGACTGTCGGAGTTGACTACTCAACCGGAAATCTTACTATAGGGTCTGCATTTTACGTCCATCCCGTTATGACATTTGCCACAAAGCAGATACAAGCTGCAGTTGATCTCTCCGTCAAGTACTCTTTTTAGAACTCCTGATTGTGAAGCTTGACGATCTTTTCATCCACTCCCGTTATCAGATCGCTATCTTTGTTGTCATAATCGATATTATCAAGCAGGTATCTGATGGCGTTTAATCTTGCACGCTTTTTGTCTATCGCATCAAACTCTACCCACGGAGCATAAGAGGTGCCCGAGATTCTAAACATCTTGTCTCTGAGCACAACATAATCATCATACCTCTTGACAGACTCATAGTCAAGCTTTGAGAGCTTCCAGCTTTTGAGTGGGTCATTTTCTCTATCTTTGATGCGATCTAGTTGTGTCTGTTTGTCGATATTGAGATAAAATTTGAAAAAGAGTATCCCATCATCCACCAGCATCTGCTCTACATCATTGACCTGTGCATAGAAATGCTCATGTTGAGCCTGCGTGCAAAAGCCAAACACCTGCTCTATTCCTGCACGATTATACCAGCTGCGATCAAAAAATACCATCTCCCCCTCATTTGGAAGCTGTTTGAAGTGTCGCTGAAAATACCATTGACCTAGCTCAACATCACTTGGCTTTGGCAGAGCTACCGATCGCGAGGCTCTCGGGTTTAGGTATGGGCTCAATGCTTTTATAGTGGAGCTCTTGCCGGCTGTATCCATCCCCTCAAATATCACCAAAAGTCTCTTGTCATTATCAATCACCCACTTTTGAAGCTTGACAATCTCATGCTGAAGTCTATAGAGCTCATTGTTGTAGAACTTTGTCTTGATCTTATCGCTTTGTCTAAATACTTTGGAGTGTTTCTGTGTCAGCTCGGGAAGTTTAGTGGTATAATTTGCCTTTTGTTTTGTCATTGATTCCATCTCCTTTGAAGATATTTTACAAGCGGCAAAGAGAGTACAAGATTTGCAATCACACTGCACTACTCTCCTGGTCATTTTCTGCAGAAGCACCTGAAGAAGCTGCAGTTTCATCTCTATCTGCCAAGAACATCTTCATAAATCTACCTATGCTGTGCTTCATATCGTCTCTGCTGACCACCATATCTATCAGCCCATGTTCAAGCAAAAATTCAGCTCTTTGGAAGCCTTCAGGAAGATCCACGCCCACTGTCTGCTTGATAACTCTCTGACCGGCAAAACCTACTAAGGCATTTGGCTCTGCCATTATAATATCTCCCAACATCGCAAAAGATGCACTAACACCTCCCATTGTAGGATCGGTCAGCACAGAGATAAAAGGCAGACCCTCATCGGAAAGTTTTTTGAGTGCAGCTGATGTTTTGCTCATCTGTAGCAGAGAGTATGTGCTCTCCTGCATTCTGGCACCTCCGGATGCCGAGACTATCACTACTCCGCTCCTGTTCTCTATGGCACGATTGACGGCCCTGACGATCTTTTCTCCCTCTACAGAACCCAGACTTCCTCCCATAAATGAGAAATCAAACACCACCAGCTCCACAGGATTGCCTTCGATCGTGCAGCTGCCGCTTACCACCGAGGAGAGCCTGCCTGTTTTTTTCTTGCCCTCGTCAAGTCTCTTTTTGTAGCTTTTTTTATCTGAGAATTTTAATGGATCTACAGGAGTCAAAGAGGCATCTCTCTCCTCAAAACTCCCCTCGTCTGCAAGCAGCTCAATCCTTTTATCTGCTGAAATTCTGAAGTGATGCGAACATTTAGGGCAAGTGTTTAACCTCTCCTCTACCTGCTTATAGTGCATTAGAGAGTTACACTTGGGACATTTGATCCAGCTGCTTTGCTCCTCCTCCTGCTTTTTGCTCATTCCTCCAAAAAGATTGCCGAATTTCATTTGATACTCCTATTTACTATTTCATTCAGATCATTTAAAATTTTTTTCTCTTTTGTTACTATAACATATTCATCTTCAATTGTCATCTCCATACCTTCACACAAAGCCAATCCAGCGGCAAAATCATACACTCTTGTTTTGCCCGCAAAAATGAAAAATGCAGCATCTTTGGCATATGCCAATGACAATGCAGTAGCTCCGGGAGACCTAAACTTGTAGCCTTTTTTTGACAGCTCGGCTACAAGATCCGGATGAGCATAGGCCTTTTCAAATAGACCAATTTGCGGATTGGTCTCTTTATGAAAGGATCTATCTTTATCCAAAAAGTTTTCAAATCTGATTCCGCTATTTCTCTCTTTGATAAATATATCTCCATTTGCCAAATTGCATACTACTGCCGCTCTGATCTGTTTATCATCATCCATAATTGCTACCGAAGTCCCATAATATGGAAAGTTTGAGAGGTAATTGCTGCTGCCGTCAAGCGGGTCTATGATGATATTTGCCTCTCTATTGCCAATTGTACCCGACTCCTCCGACTCTATAGTGCCATATTTGGAGAGGTGGGAAACAAATATACTCTCTGCAAGCATATCGGCACCACTGCTGATATCTCCGCCGGCACCTATATCTCCCATGAGAACAAGTGTATTGTCATCCTTATTTAGGGCGTGATAGATATCTATATTGGCATCTACCACTGAGCGTACAAAAGAATTCACGGCTACTCTTTGTCTGCCTTTTTGCAGTCACAGGTCTCTCTGGGTCTAACCATCCAGAATGTTCTAACCTCAAGTCTAAATTTATCAAGTATCTCTTTTGCCTTTCTGCTCTTGGTCTCGTTATAATAGTCGCTCAAGAGTCTCTTAAGCTCAAATCTCTCTGCGTCCATATCGTCCGTGTCAATTCTAACAGCCTCTACAAGCTCTTGATTTATATTATCGATGAAGTCTCTGTCTTTGTCATAAACATATGCAACACCGCCTGTCATACCGGCACCGAAATTGACTCCTGTGTGACCCAAGATCACCACAACACCGCCGGTCATATACTCACAAGCATGATCTCCGGTGCCCTCGACTATAGTCTTGGCTCCAGAGTTTCTTACGGCAAATCTCTCTCCTACATTACCATTGACATAGAGTGTTCCTCCGGTAGCTCCATACAGACATGTGTTGCCCGCCAATGAGAATTCTGATCCGCAATTCTGCTCAGCTGTAACAATAATACGACCTCCTGCCATGCCCTTGCCGACATAGTCATTGGCTGCACCGTCGAGTCTAATGGTGATACCGCCTGCCAAAAATGCCCCCAGGGATTGACCTGATGTACCTTTGAGGTTGATCTTTATTGTATCCTGCGGCAGAGATGAGTTGCCATGCTTGGCAGCCACCTCTCCTGAAATCAAAGCTCCAAAACTTCTATTTAGGTTACTAATCTCTCTATTTATCTCGATGGGCTTGCTTGGATCCTCAATCGTTGGCATTACCTCTGCAAGTATCTCATGCTCATACTCATTTTTGTCATACGGCTCATTGGAATCCACCTGAACAGTATCAACCCCTTCTACTCTCTCCAAAAGTTTTTCCAGGCTGAATTTTTTGGCAAACTCATCATCAATGACCTCAAACAAGTCACTTCTACCAACAATCTCATCAATACTTTTATAGCCAATAGATGCCAGGATCTCCCTAACATCTTCTGCGAGAAGCCTAAAGTAGTTGATCACCTTCTCAACCGTTCCGTTAAATTTGGCCCTGAGATCCAGATCTTGGGTCGTGATGCCTACAGGACAAGTATTTGTATGGCAAGATCTACACATGATACATCCCACTATCGCCAAAGCTGCCGTTCCAAATGCAAACTCCTCTGCACCAAACATTGCTGCTTTGATTACATCCATACCGCTCTTGAGCCCGCCGTCAGTCTCCAGTCTGACTTGACCCCTTAGATTGTTTGCCTTGAGTGCATTATGCGCTTCCATAAGACCTATCTCCCATGGATTTCCTGCAAACTTGATAGAGCTAATCGGTGAAGCTCCGGTTCCGCCATCGGCTCCTGAGATTATGATTTTATCGGCATAGCATTTAGCAACACCGGCAGCAATTGTTCCTACGCCGGCCGTTGAGACCAATTTGACAGATATTTTGGCCTTTGGATTGACCTGCTTGAGGTCAAATATCAACTGTGCCAAATCCTCGATAGAGTATATATCATGATGCGGTGGCGGAGAGATAAGCGTAATGCCGGGCTTGGTATATCTAAGCTTGGCTATCAAAGGGGTGACTTTCGCACCCGGCAGCTGACCGCCCTCACCCGGTTTTGCACCCTGAGCCACCTTGATCTGTATCTCCTCCGCCGAACGCAAATATGCAGGCGTAACACCAAATCTGCCTGATGCTACCTGCTTGATCTTTGAGTTTAATATTGTGCCGAACCTCTCCGGATCTTCACCCCCCTCGCCTGAGTTGCTTTTTGCTCCTATTGTGTTCATGGCAGCTGCCAGACACTCATGAGCCTCCGGCGACATCGATCCCAAAC